>JBDLJL010000035.1:0-36782 GCA_039714415.1 Bacteroidota bacterium | reverse complement strand
ATTTATTCCCATTGTAGCAACAAATATAATAAAATCATTAAATACTTTATTTTAATTTGTTTTGCAATAATTAAACGTTCTGAACTATTAGTTTTCAAATTAATCAACATGATAATTTTATACATTATCGCTTCTTTGTTATTGAATATTCCAGAGTAATTGCAGGTGAATAGCCTAAAACCGGATGTTTTGAAAAAGCTATATCAACATTAAATGGTTTTGCCTTGTATCCAAAACCAAATGAGAACACCATTGGATTAGAAGCAATACCAAAACGTAAAAAGAATTTATTCACTAAATTAAATTCAAGGCCGCTTTTAAAAATGACAGGAAATTCCAAATCTTTTTCAATTTCTGCACTTATTAAGGCAGTTTCGTATAAAAGATAAGAAGCACCTACCTTAAAAAGCATGGGTAAGTATATTTCATCAACCCCGGTGTATTTTGCCCGCCAGAAATTTGAAACATGGGCTGCAAGAAAGAAATTGTCAATTGGTTCTGTTATTAATCCAATCTCTCCTGTGGCCAAACCCTGTGAACCATATTCACCTTCAATATAGGTATACAAATAATTTATTTGGATTCCGGCAGATATTCTTTTACCCAGATTTTTTCCAAATGCAAGGCCGAATTTGCTTTGATTAAATTTGGGATAACCAAAATATGTGTAATTCACCCCAAAAACACCTGATTTTGTAGGTAATGCAAAAGCCAGGGCATTAGTACTTAGTTCTTTTATAAAGTAAGCATTTTGAAAACCTGCCCCAATGCTAATTTCTTCAATGTCAGCTATACCTGCCTGATTACTAAATTGTGACCAATTGTCCTTATAGGTTACGGATGCATTTGAAACACCAGTCGACCTTGCTCCCAAAAAACTTAGTTGTGCATTCGCCTGCAACATTAAGAATAATGTGAGTATTAGAACACCAATATTTCTATAGTGAAAATTAATCATCAATTAATAAGGTGATAGATTTCATATTTTTGTCACTGGTCAATTAGTTCTTTTGTCATCCAATTTCTAATGACCAATGACAAGCTACTTATTTAGTTCACCTTATAATCAAATTTCACATTTGAAAGTTCTTCATTGGCTTTTACAATCTTTTTTTCAAGACCAGCTTTGAACTCCTTAACTGTTTCCAGAATTTCCTCGTTACCAGTTGCCAAAATCTGGGCAGCCAAAATACCTGCATTTTGGGCACCATCTAGTCCAACCGTAGCTACCGGTATTCCCGGGGGCATTTGCAAAATAGATAAAATCGAGTCCCAACCATCAATTGAAATAGATGCTTTTATCGGTACACCAATTACAGGAATGGGTGTCAATGCAGCCATAACACCAGGTAAATGAGCCGCACCACCAGCACCGGCAATAATTACCCTTATACCACGATCATATGCACCCCTTGAAAAATCCATAGCCTGTTGTGGCGTTCTGTGTGCTGAAAGCGCATTAATTTCAAATGGGATTTTAAACTCATTTAGAATTTTTGCAGCTTTTTCCATTATGGGTAGGTCCGAAGTGCTTCCCATTATAATACTTACTAAAGGTTTCATTTTTTAAAGAATTATTAAATGACTAATTTACAATTAAATATGAAATAAAAATAGGATCGCTTTTTAAGGATCGCAATAATATTTGTACATTTGCGCTCAAATATAACAAACTTCATTTTAGTTTAGATAAAAGACAAATATAATAATTGCAAATTTAAAAGAAATATTAAAGGTGAACAAGAGAGTAAAAGTATTAGACAAAGAATTTGAGGTATTCATCAAACATAAACAAATTCAAAAAGCAATTGAAAAGGTTGCGGAAAATATAAATAATGATCTTGGTGAGAAAGATGTAATCTTTTTAGGAATCCTAAATGGTGCTTTTATGTTTGCATCAGATTTATATAAGAACCTTACCTTTAATTCACAAATTTCTTTTTTAAAACTTGCCTCATATTCAGGAACCTCTTCCAGTGGAAATGTGAAACGCCTGATTGGAGTAAATGAAGATCTTAAAGATAAAACCGTTGTTATTATTGAGGATATTATTGATACAGGTATTACTATTGATAATATCATTAAACAACTGAGTGGGTATGAACCTGCCGAGATAAAGATTGCTACTTTTTTATTTAAACCTGATGCGTATCAAACCAATATTCCGATAGATTACATTGGAATGGAAATCCCAAATGATTTTATTATCGGATACGGATTAGATTATAATGGTTTTGGAAGAAACCTGAAACATATATATAAAATTGTTGAATAAATTAGAATCTCTAAAAATGCAAACTTCTGCGTTACTCAAATTTTTCAAATCACTTGCTTCGACTAGCTCAGCACAGCGCATTTACAAAAGTAAACTCGAGCTTTGAAAAATTCGAAAGCTTCCGCAGTAGCTGAACAGGCATTGTATTTTACTATTTTTAGAGATTCCATTAAAGTCACTGAACTATTTAACATTGCAAATACTCACTATTTATCAGCCACTTAGCTCAAACAAATAACGAAACTTTTGATAAACCCCTTAATGATAAATATTATAATGTTCGGCCCTCCCGGTTCGGGTAAAGGTACTCAAGCAAAAAAAATAACTGAACAATTTGGTTTTAAACATTTATCTACCGGCGAGATGCTTAGGTTTGAAATGGATAATAAAACCGAACTGGGTGAAAAAATAAGGAAAGGAATGGATAATGGGGAATATGTATCAGATGAATTAGCCATTAAGCTTATTAAAAAGAGCATGGAACAAAATAAAGAAGCTAAAGGATTTGTATTTGATGGTTTCCCAAGAACACAAGATCAGGCAAAAGCTTTAGATATCCTCTTAGCAAAAATGAACAATGATATTTCCATTATGCTCGCGCTGGAAGTTACTGAAGATGAATTAGTCCTAAGATTAAATGAACGGGCAAAATTCTCCGGAAGAGGTGAAGACCAGGGAGTAGAAGTTATCAAAAAAAGACTTGGAATCTATAATTCAAAAACAAAACCCGTTATGGATTATTATCAGGGAAAAAATAAACTGAAACTCATTAATGGGATGGGTTTAGTTGATGATATTTTTTATCGTATTCATGAAGAAATTAGTAATTTGTAATATAACCTTTGAATAAAAATGTTAAATTGATAGACCATTAGCAAAGTGATAGTTAAAATCTTTAGTCATTAATTGTCATTTTGCTTCGCTGTCATTAATCGTCATTTTATAGCAAGCTCTAAAGTTAATAATGACAATCATTGACCACTAAATGACTATTAAATGACTTAATATTTAAAGACATTACATAATTTTAGTTCATAAATAACACAAAATAGTATAAGAAAATGGCCTCTTCAAACTTTGTTGATTATGTAAAAATATTTTGCCGTTCAGGAAATGGTGGTCCCGGATCAGCCCATTTTCGTAGAGATCGGCTTACGGCCAAAGGCGGTCCTGATGGAGGTGATGGCGGACGTGGTGGTGACATCGTACTGATTGGAAATAAGCAGATGTGGACCCTTTTACACCTTAAATACCGCAAACATATTTTTGCCGGACATGGAGAAAATGGACAGGGGGCTGGAAAAACAGGTGCAGATGGTGAAGATATTTTTCTGGAAGTTCCCATTGGTACTATTGCAAAAGATGCCGAAACCGGTGAAACTCTTTTTGAAATTTCGGAAGATGGCGAAACTAAAATTCTAATTAAAGGTGGACGTGGTGGCCTGGGAAATGCAAATTTTAAAACAGCTACCAACCAGGCGCCCAGGTATGCACAACCGGGTGAAGAAAGTGAAGAAGGTTGGAAAATCCTTGAATTAAAAATTCTTGCTGATGTCGGTCTTGTTGGTTTCCCAAATGCAGGAAAATCAACCTTATTGTCAACCATTTCGGCAGCTAAGCCCAAAATAGCTGACTACCCCTTTACTACATTGGTTCCCAATTTGGGTATTGTTGCTTATCGCGATAACAAATCATTTGTTATGGCTGATATTCCTGGAATAATTGAAGGCGCATCACAAGGTAAAGGTCTTGGTTTAAGATTTTTACGACACATTGAACGAAATTCCGTTCTGTTATTTATGGTTCCTTCTGAAACCATTGAAATCAATAAAGAATATAAAATATTGCTGAATGAACTAAAGCAATATAACCCAGAATTATTAGATAAAAGAAAGATTTTAGCTATCACTAAGTCTGATTTACTTGATGATGAATTAAAAGAAGAAATTTCTAAAGACCTGCCAGATATTCCTAATGTTTTTATTTCGGCAGTTGCACAACAGGGCCTGACTGAATTAAAAGATATGCTTTGGAAAGAAATTAACCAACCCTCATAGAAGTTTTGGAAAATTCTTTACAAAATGATATTGAACATTATAAGAAATAACACTTCGTTAAATTGTAGAAAAGCATGTTAGAAAAGCTCATTGCATTTGATACAGAACTATTTTTATTCCTAAATGGGTTACATAACCCGTTCATGGATAAAATCATGTGGTGGACAAGTGAAACAATTACCTGGATCCCTTTATATTTGGTAGTACTCTTTTTCGTTTTTAAACAATTAAAATGGAAAGGTTTTTTAACACTCTTATTCCTGATACTGGTTGTAGTATTAGCTGATCAGGGTTCAGTGCATTTGTTTAAAAATGTTTTTCAACGGCTAAGACCCTGTCACAATTCACAAATAGCTGATTTCGTACATATTGTTAATGGAAAATGTGGAGGTCAATTCGGTTTTGTTTCTTCACATGCAGCAAACACTTTTGCTTTTGCCGCTTTTAGTTCATTTTTCTTTAGCCTACGAAAATACAGCTATTTCATTTTCATTTGGGCAGCATTTGTATCTTATAGTAGAATTTATCTGGGTGTGCATTTCCCGGGGGATGTTTTGGGAGGGGCAATACTGGGAATTTTAATCGGCTACTTATTATTTAAACTATATCAATACAGTAACAATAAATTTTTATCTATAAAAAAAGCCGGTTAAACCGGCTTCCTGAATTTATCTTTGGTCTTTATCTGACTCTCGCCTAAGAACCAAACAATTTTCCATTTCCATTCGTTCTTTAATTTCAGTAAACTTTCCTTTTATTGAAATCATTTCACCCAGTTTTATTGGACTAAAAATTTGCATATCCGTATTTTCCAGTGTACAACTTACAACAAAAGGGATGTTTGAAACGGAAATATAAAGTACCAATTCATTTTCCAAATTCTTATAGCCCTCCTGGATGGTTCCATTAACAATAATTTCTTTGCCCAGCATGGGAACTGCAGACTGAACAAATGCCCTTTTCTGTTCATTCACGGGCTTTTCAACAGCTAGGTAATTATTTTCAGCCTGATCTTTTATTGGCGAAGATATTCTGAAAAAATCATTTTCCGAAAAAAGCAAAACCCCCAATGCAATTCCACTTAAAAATAATAATATGTAAAGAAATATCCTTTTCATTCGTTCATTTTAATTTGTTATTAATAATTGATTAACTACAACTAAAAAATAATCACTATTTTTTTCATCCTTTCAAGAACACAAATAAAAATATATTTGTGAGTAATTATTTTTAACATGCTTGTTTCATCCTATATTAAATTAATCTGTGTCTTTTTACAAATTGTCTTCTAAAGTTTGTATTGTGTCGCTTATTATTATTATCAATTAAAACATCGTAAATATTTATAAAAGAACTAATTACAATATTATTTTGTTATTGTTGATATTGCAAAATTGCTGCCAAACAATTTGAAATTTCTCTTTGCAGAATGCGAATCCAAGCAAATTTTTCAGCAAAAGAATATCTTCTCTTTTGCTATCTTATTCATTATGTAGTAGTAATGAGAATTAAAAAAAAAGTTGAAAAAATAATTAACTTTTTATGAACAATTTCGGGATGTCAAAAACTCTTATACTCCTGTAAAGTCAGGCAGTACAGCGCTATTTGGATTTTCTAAAAAGCAAGTTTAATGGTCTAAATACTACCCATTTATAGTTAAGCAGATCCTGATTTATAAACGCTAAGTTCTTGGAGATTCTTCTAACTTGTTGCTGGTTGATTTATGCAAGTAGTTAATAATCAGCAAAAAAATGCCAGTGCCAAGCAACCAGCACCAGTTTGATTATAGGTGAAAAGTTTCATTAAATAAAATAACTATGACTTTACGGACGAACCCTATTGGTTTCTGACAATAAAACAATTCTCCAGGATTACATTTTCTTTAAAACCGATACATATACCTTTAATTTTAATTTTTTGTCCATATTTTAAAGGCTTTGAAATTTGCTTTGATGATCGGATTAAGTTACACTTTACTCCGCTTATTTGATTTTTATCATGGAGAATTATACTGATCTCCTGCTTTTTATTTCGGTAATATTCGGCAATAATTCCCTCGACAAGCAACACTTTACCCCTGTATTTCCGGTTTCCTGCCTGTATGTTTGACTTATAATCATTAGCCAGAGCTTTAGCACTTACCAGTACAAGAGAATCTGTTTCCTTAGTTGAACAACCGGGAAATAATATGCCTATTATAAGTATAATAAAAATTGCCTGCTTCATCAAATGATTTTGTCAACTGTAAAGTACAGAATTGTCTTAGTTCTAAAACCTTGTTTTAATATCTTCTGGTAACAGGTTTTTAATCCTGTCTATTTCTTGGTCGGTTAAATCATTATCCCGTAAATTAAGATACTCCAAACCACTCATTTCCCTTATTTCATTCGGCATTGTTTTTATAAAGTTTGTCTTCAGATTTAATTGCTGAAGTTTTTTCAGTTTGCTTATACCTGCTGGGACAACAATAATTTCATTTTCAGATAAATTCATGACTCGCAAATTGGCCATTTTTGATATTGAGCCAGGAATAACTTTTATTTTGTTTGAACTTAAATCAATTTCCAGCAACTTTCGAAGATTACCAATTGAGGATGGAAGTTTTTCAATTTTATTATGTTGCAATATCAACTGAACCAGATTCGGCAATTTTCCTATAGTTGAGGGTATCATTTTAAACTTATTGCCTGATAAATCCAATTCTCTCAAATTCTTTAATTTCCCTAGGGAAGATGGGATTTCTGACAATTGATTTTTTGAGAGGTTCATAATTTGCAAATCTTGCATACTCCCCATTTCAACAGGTATAGATGTTAGTCCTGTATTTTCCAGGTTAATTTGGCGCAGGTTTCTAAGATTACCAATAGTCCTTGGTAATTTTTTTAGGCTTTGTTCCTCTTTATCGTTCTGCTGGTTTTGTAGATAAAGCATCTGTAAAGCCCTTAAACTACCCAAAGATGAAGGAACTGATTCCAAACGATTGTATGAAACGTCAAGATATGGAAGTAATTTTAACTGACCAATTTCATCAGGTAATGATTTTATTTTATTATACCTTATATCCAAAATTCGTAAATTATTTAATTCACCTACCGAAGATGGTATCTTTTTTAACCTGTTTTCTGAAACATCTAAACTTTGAAGATTTTTAAGTTTTCCTATTGATTCAGGTAATTTTTCCAGTTGATTTTCCCAAACACTAATATCTTTTAAGTTCTTTAAATTACCTATAGAATTGGGCAGGTTCCTAATTTTGTTCCCACCCAGCGAAAGATTTTGTAAAAAAATGAGGTTACCCAGCTCTTCAGGAACACTAGTTAATTCGTTACTTTCAATATCAAGCATTATTAAATTAACCAGGTTGCCTATCTCTTTTGGTATCACTTTTATTTCGTTACTCCCAAGATTTAAGTATTGCAAATGAGCAAGATCTTGAATTTCAGGAGGTATGACCTTAATGTTATTTTGCCATAAGTCAAGCATTTGTAAATTAGTAAGCTCCAAAATCTCCATCGGAAATTCATCCAACTGCATATCCCCCAGGTTTAGTTTATAAACCTTATCCGGATATTGTAACGCATCATTTAACGATAAAAATTCATCAGCATTAACTAATGCATCTTCATCTAGCAAACCATCTTGTGCAAAACTATTTAACCGAAATAAAGCAACACAAATAAATATTAAGAATAGAGTCTTTTTCATTAGTATAGAATTATATTAAGCTGTTATTTTTCAATATAATATGTTAGCATAAAACAATGCAAGCTTCAAATACCATGGAACACTCATGTTTTATTTATATTCTTTTGTAAGTAGTTACTCGTGAGTGTTTCATCTGAAATATAATTATGGAATTATACTACTTATTTCAAAACTTAGCCAAATTAAAATAAAATTATATTATTAACGAAACAAACATGTTAAAAATTACAATTAACCAACCGAGCTATGTGTAATTCCAACAGTTTATTCTATTAAAAAATCCAAAACATGAATTATATAAGTAAAATCATAAAATTATATAAACCTATTGCTTGTTATTAGCCCATTACCACAGTCATTCAATCCTATTTAATTGTTCTTTGTCCTATTGATAACTTTTAGTGCTTCATTTTTACTTAATGTTGACAGATTATGGGTATCAACAAACTTAATTACAAATTCAGGTTCTGTTTTTGAATATTCCCTCAAAGCCCAACCTATTGCTTTACGGTGAAAAAACTCTTTTGATAAAGCATGCCGTAAAATATATCTACTCAATAATTTGGTATTAATTTCACTTTTATACTTCAGCTGATAAATAATGGAAACCCGGTTTAACCACATATTTTCTGACTGGTTCCATTCATTCATATATTTCTCGGTAATATCAGGATTTTTCTTAAAAAACATCCCAACTATAGTAGAAAGCCCATCTACAGAATCCCACCAAGACTTATGCTCAATTAAATATTTGTACAAATTAATTCTACTTTCAGATATTTCCCTTTTAATGTCCTTTTCAAGCAAATTAATTCCAAAATATTGAAACTCCCTTTGAGGTAGTTGCCATAAATATTTTAATATTTCAGGTACCTGACCTGTTTCAGGTAAATCATACTTTTTAAAAAATTCTTTAGTAATTTCTTTTCGCTGGGGTGACTTTATACCAAAAAATTCAAAGTGTTCTTTCATATATTTTTTCATCTGCCGGGCATTTTTATCATTCCTTTTTTGATAAAATAATTCTTTTAAAGGATAAACATATTTGTTGGCAGTCATAATCATCTTCCTTTTTTATACAAAATGTTTTGTGATTGTTAAACTTAGGAAATTAAAAATTCTAATCTAGAAAAATTTCACAAAGTACTCATTTACAAAGGCAAACTTGGAAATCAAAAAAAATTCAAGGACTACCTACCGATTTAAAGGTCAGAAACTTTGAATTTAACTAGAACAACTATTTGTTAAAAATCAATAGATAATCTTTTAAATCTCACTATTGATTTATAAATTTGTTAAAAATTATCTGCTTTAACTAAAACAAAACTAATAAATTTTACTAAAGATAACGAAATGAACTGTATTGTAATTGATGATGATAAGGTTTCAAGATTATTAATTGAGAAATATGTTAACAAAACTGATTTTCTTGAATTTAAAGGTGCTTATGATAATGCCATTGATGCATTAAATGATATGCAGACAGATCATGATATTGACCTGATATTTTTGGATATTGAAATGCCGGAAATGAGTGGTGTTGAGTTTATAAAAACACTTAAAAAACTACCACAAATAATTGTGATTTCAGCAAAAGACAAGTATGCTCTTGAAGCCATTGAATATGACGTAGTTGATTATTTGTTGAAACCCATTTCATATACCCGCTTTTTTAAAGCAGCTGAGAAAGTTAAGTCAAAAGTTAAAGAAAGTATTGATGAATCAACAGGAGAAGATGGTATCTTTATTAAAAGCAGTTCATCATCACTTGTACGTTTAAAATACGAGGATATTTTGTGGGTAGAAGCCCTTGAAAATTATGTAATTATAACCACTTTTGCAAATAAGTATACCATTCATTTTACTATGAAGGCTATTATTCATAAATTACCTACAAAAATGTTTGCACGGGTTCACAGGTCATATATAGTAAACCTCACAAAGATTGAAATGATTGAAGATAATGCAATCATAATGAAAATTAAAGGTGAGATAAAAAGTATCCCTATTGCGAAATCATACAAAGAGGATCTAATGAACCATATAAACATTATGACAAAATAGTGTATTAGTAACAAGTGATTGGTAACTTTGGTTTAATGAACTTTTGATATTTATTTTTTACATTTAATTACCAGTTACCAATATTACACCCACTCAAACATATCTCCTACACTGGGAACAATGAATTTAGATTTTAATTTCAATATTGTAGCAGCTTCATCAACCCATGATTGAAGCTCATCTGTATCTAAAATATTTTTTTTATAGTACTTGAAGTCTTCACTACCACTATAATGAACCAGATGAATATTTTTAGCATTTATTTTATTACTGAAATCAAAGACGGATAAAACAAGACCCTGTCCGTTAAATTTTTCCTTTAGAAACTCTTCAAAATAACCATGAATAGTTTTATTGAATTTGATCGGTAGATTTGGTCTGATAAACCAGTTTATATTATTTCCTTTGCTTTTTAACCAACCAGATAAAAGTTCTGACTTTTTTTCGCCTATTAACTCCGGTCTGTAAACAGACCAATGATTACTATTTGGATATGGGTAGCGGTTATTAGCATCCGTATAAACCACATCGCAATTCTGAAGATATTCAAAATCCCGTTTTCTCAATAATGGTAACAAAATATCACCTGTAAATAAAGCTTTTTGACCCTTTTCATATTCAAAAAGTAGCATACCGGCACCTGCAGCACTCTCGCCATGAAATACCGGATAAAAAATAACCTTCATACCAGGGAATTCATCAATTTTACATAATTTACCTGCTAATAAGGGCTTAAATTCAACCAGCTTTTCCAATTGGGGAAATGCTTCCAGAGTTTGCTCCCAACAAAGGGGACTGGCATAAACAGGATATTTTTTATTGTACTGCCTTCTATAACTTTGTACCACCCAATCAATTGACAAAGTATGATCAATATGTGGATGCGTTAAAAAAATGGCATCGGGAATCCGATTATTGAATTTTATCAGATATTGAATAGCTCCATGCCCGGCATCAATCAACAGTTCCTTATTAATACTTTTATCCTTGTTAGATTCAATTATTGAAAACGAGGCGTTGGCCAAATCCTCAAATTTGCTTTTATCATAAAAGGGATGTTCCTGACCCAAGGGGACAGGCCAGGCATTCCCCCTCCCATTTGTTCTGATATTAATACTCACAACTTCAAAAATATTTCATAATATTTAAAAATTTTTACCTATTTCTCATTTTATTAAGTAATTAATCAATGGTAACTGGTAATTAGAATACAACACTAATTAGAGTTTGTCTATAAAGTCCAACTTCTTCGTTATGGACGGACACTAATTAGAGTTTGAACGGAAAAGGGTTCGTCATTAAAAAATCTGTTTGCCCCCGACCCTAAAGGGTGTAGATTTTCAATGACTTCACCCTTTAGGGATGGGGTCAAAAGTTATTGAAAATTGGAATTTAATGTAGTTCCGTTCAGGCACAAATTACCAATACACCAATTACTTAATTAAGGTCATTTCATCCAGCAAATAACCTGCACCGGCATATTTATCAATAATAAACAATGCATATCGTATATCAAGTGATATATTTCGGCACATATCCGGATCATACATAATATCACTCATAGTCCCTTCCCAGTTACGGTCAAAGTTTACACCAATCAGGTGCCCATCGCCATTAATTACCGGACTACCTGAATTTCCACCCGATGTATGGTTTGAGGCTGTAAAGCAAACATTCATTTGACCATTTTCGCCATACTGACCGTAATCTTTCTTTTTATAAAGTTCCTTCAATTTTTCCGGCACACGATAGTCATAAATATCTGGATTATCTTTTTCAATAATTCCGGCCAATGTTGTATAGGGTAAATATTTTACACCATCTTTTGGGAAATAATCATCTACATTTCCATAAGATACACGTAGAGTTGAATTAGCATCGGGGTATAGTTTTTGCCCTTCTTTAAATTCCATTATCGCCTGCATCCATTTTCTATCTAGAGTTTCAATTTTTAATTTGTTCTCTTGAATTGGTTTTTGTATAACATTAACATATAAATCGACAAAGCTTGTGAATAGTTTAAAAAATGAATCTTTTTGCAATTTTTTCACTGAAGATTTATGATTGTACTTATTTAAAAATTCTGTTAATCGTTCTTTATCAGTAAAAATTGATTTTTTATAAATATAATCAGCATATTTTTGAAAATCAGATTTAAACTTTCCTTCTATTATTTCAAATTCGGCAGGGTAAAACTTTTTTTCCAGGTTTTTATAATATAATGACAACATCTTAACAAATAATTCTTTATCAAGAGGTGTGTAATAGTCTTTAAAGAAACCATTAATCCCTAAATTTAAGGAGTTAACGGTTTTATCAATAGTTTCCTTATTTGCATCTTCGTTTATTTGTTTTAATCTTCTGTATGATGAAGCCAACCTGGATATATCCAACCTAAAAAAGGATTCATAAAAATAATTATGGGCAAGTTGGTAAGAAGTTAAGTCCTTATAAACAGATTTGTAGCTACTTAACAAAGTACCATATTTCTTGTTTCTTGCAATATCTTTTTTCATCCATTCAGTTATCGCTTTTTCAAAATCTTCTTTTTTTTGTATTGCATTTAATCTTTTCAGCCCGCGATTTTCACCAATCCACTTTTTCCAGTAATTACCTACACGCTTTTGTTTACTCGCATACTTAATCCGAATAACAGGATCTGAATTCATATATTTGTCAATGATATCTAATTTAGCCTGCCTGATTTTTATAAGGTTAGGATTTTCCACCTGTGTAATCATTTCAACAGCATAGGAGGTAATATACTCTTGTGTACTTCCCGGATAGCCAAACACCAGTGTAAAATCACCTTTTTTTACCCCTTTTAATGAAATAGGGAAATGTTTTTTTGGCTTAAACGGCACATTATCCGGTGAATATTCCGCAGGTTCATTATTTTTATCGGCATAAATACGAAAAATAGAAAAATCACCGGTATGACGTGGCCACATCCAGTTATCCGTATCTCCACCAAAATTCCCTACTGCTGAAGGTGGGGCCCCAACCAAACGAACATCCCTGTACACCTTATTCACAAAAAGAAAATACTGATTGCCATAAAAGAAAGGTTTTACACTAGTTACAAATTTTCCTGATTCTGAAGCTTTTATTTCAAGTATTTGTATTTGTTTGGCTATTTCCTTTTGACGATCCACTTCCTTCATGCCTTCCGTAACATTTGCAAGTACTTTATCAGTTACATCTTCCATACGTTGCAGAAATGTAACAGTTAGCCCTTTATTTATTAGTTCTTCATCACTATTCATCGCCCAAAAACCATTCGTCAGATAATCTTGTTCTACCGTGCTATGACTCTGTATCCTACTATGGCCACAATGATGGTTAGTAATTAAAAGACCCTGATCAGATATAAGTTCAGCTGTACAGCCTCCACCAAAAATCATCACAGCATCTTTCATACTTGCTTTATTGATATTGTATATATCATCTGCAGTAAGTTTAAAACCCTTTGCCTGCATATCTTTAATATTGTATTTTTTTAATAGTAAAGGAATCCACATTCCTTCATCAGCACGCAAAAAAGGTGTCGAAAATAAATAAAATGCTAAAAAATAAATAGCTACTCTTTTCATCATAAGATTTGATTTAAAATTTAATTTGTTCTGATTTTGTTGCAGCTTTCCAAAAGATTAAAACTTTTAGAAATTCAATATTTTAAAATTTACATAATTCTTCGTATAATCTTTGGACAGGTAATCCCATAACATTAAAATAGGAACCTTCAATTTTTTTTATCCCAATATAACCAATCCATTCCTGGATACCATAAGCACCTGCTTTATCAAAAGGTTTAAATTTATCAATGTAATACTCAATTTCTTCTTTGGATAAATCATCAAAATATACAGCAGTATGCGAACTAAAACACTTTTCTTTATGTAAAGATTTTACACAAACCCCGGTTATAACAATATGTGAATTCCCGGACAATAAGTTTAGCATATTTTCAGCATCACTCCTATTTGTAGGTTTATTTAATATTTTTCCATTCAAACTAACAATAGTATCAGCCGTAATTAAAATAGTATTATCATCAATAAATTTTTCAAAAGTTTTTGCTTTCTTTTTTGCCAGGTAAACAGGCACGTCATCAGTATTCATTTCCGGAGGAAATGATTCATCCGTTTCTTCAGATGTTAAAATATCAAAATCCAGACCTATACCCTTTAATAAATTATGCCTTCTTGGTGATTGGGAAGCCAGGATAATTTTTTTGTTTGAAAACTTCTGAAATATCATATAAAAATTTAGATTTAGATTTTTAATCCTTCTTAGAATGATAAAAAGCCACAATTTCATTTAAAACACTTTCAAGAAACATTATTTTACTATCAATAACATTTTCATCCCGCAAATGTTTACGGTAAGGAAAGGTCTTCGAGTTTTTCCAGTGAGGAGCAGTATCATATCTAAAAATTAGTTTAGAATTATCATCTTGATAATGAAAGGTATATTTTCTTTTGCCATCTAAAAAGAGATAATCTGCAACATGTAGTTCTGATAAATCAGTAAATATTATTGTTAAAACTAATTCATACGATTTTCCAGTAGTTCTGTACCGGGAAATATTATAATCTTTAATAAATTCAGAAAATTTATTAATAACTTGAATCATTTTATGGTCTTTAATTGATTTTCGTAATAATCCAAACTATCAAATGAAAACTTCCATGCTAAATAATCATTATATTCATCAATATTTTCTGAATTTTCAATACTATTAATATATTCCTCAAATTTTGTGAAGCTTTTTTTATACTTTTCAGAATAATAAAGTAATTCATTTTTATATTCTGAAACTTTATTATGAATTTTTAAAAGCAGAAACTCACTTACAGCCTCGTTAACATTATAATTTAATGACTCTAAAACAGGGATATATTTGTTATTTACTACTGTTTGCATAATTAATCCTTTTCCACAAATTTACGAATTTTCTACAAATTACTAAAAATATACGCCGCTACTAATGAATACAATATCCCTGTAAGCATAATAAATTTCATAAATACAGATGCAAAATGATAATGTGCCTTTTTATTTGCTTTTACAATTTTGAATGTCAAAAATAGCATGGGGATAACAATGGCTATCCCAACATATAAAAGGGTTAATAATGAACCTGTTAAAAATTTAAAATAAATCAATATAATTCCGAGAAGTGTTATAGCAATAAGTCCAACAATAATTACTTTAGTCCAACTAATTCCCAGCATAATGGGCACTGTGTTCCTACCATAAGCGCTGTCACCTTCAAAATCTTCCGTGTCTTTGATAATTTCTCTTGTCAATGTAGTAATAAAAGCGAAAAAAGAAAACCCAGCAACCCAAAAAAATATGTGATTAAAGTTTGTATTATTGTCTATAAGAATCTCTCTATAAGCATTATTGAGCTCAGGCATTTCAAATAAAATAACCATTAATGGTACTAAACCTGTAAGAAAAGCTACAAGTATATTTCCTATTAAAAACTGTCGTTTATAAGTTGTTGAATAATACCAGAGCATACCTGAAACAATTAAAAAAATAATCCCCAGCTGGTACAAACCAATTTTGTATGAAACATAAAACCCACCAATAACGCCTATAAAATTAAATATCAAATGTATGGTCATTGCAGATCTTCGCTTAATTGATTTTCCCACAATTACAGTTTCCGGATGATTTAAATTATCAGTTTTTGTATCAAAATAATCATTAATAACATAACCGGCAGCAGTTAAACAAACTGTTGAAAAAACCAATATAAAAAACTCAATTTCAGCCATTTGCAATGAAAAATCATTAATTTCCAAAATAGGGGCTATCACCGCAAATCGCATTAGATATTGAGTTGCTGCAACTATTAAAAGGTTCTGAATCCGAATTAGTTTAAAAAAAGATAACATTTTATTTAAATTATTGATTATAAATTGTACTATATTTTTACACCTTAATATCTCCAAATTTCCACATTCTCACATCTACAGGCTCTTAAACTTTCACCCATTTCCCCTGGGCACGTAAAACTTGTTCAATAATATCGCGTACACAACCTTCACCCCCCTTTTTATCAGATATATATACTGAAATGGCCTTTATTTCTTCAGCAGCATCTGCCGGACAGGTAGGTATACCCACGACCTTCATTACTTCATAGTCCGGAATATCATCACCCATGTACACCACTTGTTCCGGTTTCAGATTATATTTATAAATGAAATCTTCAAAATCTTCAAACTTATTGGTAGATTTTATATAAACATCAGTAATTCCCAAACCACGAAACCGGTCTTTTACTATTTCTGAATATCCTCCTGTAATAATACCAGCCAAAAACCCCATTTTATTAACAGCATAATGCAAAGCATACCCATCTTTGGTATTCATTGACCTAAGCATGTCGCCATTCGGATGTAAAAAAACATTAGTTGAAAATACCCCGTCAACATCAAAAACAAAAGCTTTTATATCTTTTAATCTTTCCTTAAAATTGTCCATAAATATTAATTATTCAGGCTGTTCACTATTCCTGTATGTACTATAAATCCCATCACTAATCAACTTATACAATTGTTGATATTCAGGGCTTGAAGATAATAAATCTAAATGTTTTTTAATACTTTCTGTGTCATTTCTTAATGCCGGGCCTGTCTGAGCCAACAATGGTGGTAAATCCATAATTTTTTCAGCAGTCTCTCTAATAAGAGGTTTTATTATATTTTCATCAATATTATATTTTGAAAGAATATTACCAGCAACATAATAAAGGTGGTTCACAAAATTACAGGCAAAAACACCTGAAAGGTGAACTTGTTTTCGCATTTGGGAGTTCATTTTTAAAACATTATCAGATAATTGCCTGGCAAAATTAAATAAGAATTCTTCAAATTCAACAACATTTGCTTCTACACAAATTGGTATATCAGAAAAATCGACCTGTCTCTTTTTTGAAAATGTTTGAAATGGATAAAGCACCCCAAATTTCTCAATGTTCTTTGGGAAAATACTTAAAGGGACACTTCCTGCCGTGTGGACTACATTTTTTTTTTCAAAATCAACTTTTGAAATCAAATTACCAATTTCTTTATCAGTAATGGCAATAATATATAAATCTGCTTCATTTCTTATTAAAGAGATGTCATCTATCGCAATTGTTCCATATTTTTTGGACAGCTCCTCAGCCCTATCAATATTTCGACTATATATCTGAGTTATTTTATGTCCCACCTTTACCAATGCAGCAGAAAGGTTTGTTGCCAAATTCCCTGAACCTAGAATTACAATATCCATCACCATACAGATAAAATGAATTATCAAATTTCAACAAATATAATAAATAGAAATTGTGTTAGTTAATATTAATATAATCAATCTATATTATTTTATATTTTTGTACCCACATTCATACTTTTAAAAAGAGTAAAGAGATAAATGAAAAGTAATTATATACAAAATATTAGAAATGAGTTTCAAAAACCTTTACCAGGACTGCTATACCAAGCTAAAATGGCACCAGTAACAAGACTAAATGATTATAATCCAAACCCGCCTGGTGCTAGAAAGGGAGGTGTTTTACTTTTACTCTATTTCGAAAACAATAAATTGTATATTACTTTTATCAAACGAGCAGAGGATGGTGGGGTGCATAGTGGACAGATTAGTTTTCCGGGTGGAAAATATGAACCTGAAGATAAATCTTTAATTCAAACCGCAAAAAGGGAAACATTTGAAGAAATTGGGGTTAGTGGTACACAAGTTGAAATAATTGGGAATCTTAGTACATTATACATTCCAGTTAGCAATTACATTGTTCACCCAGCTGTTGGTTTTACAAAAAGTGTCCCTCAATTCATCCCAAATGAAACTGAAGTAAAGAAAATTATAGTTATTCCTTTAGAACAATTTCTATCTGAAAACAATATACATGCTGGTGAAATAATTGTGAGAAAACACAAAGTTAAAACCCCATTTTACAAAATGAATGAGTATAAAATTTGGGGGGCAACTGCAATGATAATGAGTGAGTTTACAGAGATAGTTAAGCGATCAAAGAAATAATTTTTAAGCTTTAGTCTTTTTATTCATCCCTATTAAATCACCCTTGGATTGTAATAACTTATCTGAAGGATTAATTTCATTAAGTTTGATCCACCAGTTTAAGAATTCACTTTGATTGTTTACGCAATTTCATGTTCTCAAAATAGGTCAGGATTTTTTTTAGCCAATCACCTAATAATGCAACATAAAGCATAAAAGTGCCCAGCCAAATAATTGCTAGATTAAACCAGAAAGTATCAAAAGTATAACCCATTAACTGCTTTTCTGAGCTATAAAATTGTGCTCGGCCAATATTTGAAGACGCTTCCATAAACACAGGGTCTTTCTTCTGAATCAACTCACCATCCTCTTCAATAATTTTTTTAAGCTGCATTTTGTTTAAAACAAAATCTGCGAGACTTTTGTTATAATTATCCAATTGCAACTGAAATGCCGCATCTTTTCCAATATTTTCAACTAAATCGTTAAATTTTGAATCCCTACCATTACCTGCTTCAATAGATATTTGGTTAAAAACTTTTTTTATACTATCAAGATAAGTTTTTGTTTCATTTGCCGATTCTAGAAATACATCCAGATTATTTATATCAGCCATGATTGGTTCCGGTATATCCCTTATTGCTTTATCTTTTGATATTTTTTTTATTTCATTGTTTATCAACTCAATTTGTTCCTTCAAACCGGTTGTTTGCTTTGTTTTTATCAGCATTAAAACCCTGTCTAATCTTGTTTTTAAATCCGAAACCAGGTAAGCCGACTTATAAACATTACGACTCTTTTCCTTTTCATCTTCAAAAAAGATTTTTTCAAAGTGATTATTCTTAAACTGTTCAACAGCTATAGCTTCATACGCCCATCGTGATACCATTATATCACCAATAAAAGGGACATATTTTTTAGAGGTTACACATTCATGCAAATCATCAAATTTTACCATGGCACCACCAAGTAAAAGCTGGGGAACAAGAATAAAAGGAATCAATATATAGATATTAACAATCGAAGTAAATGCAGATGAAATATTTAATCCAATTAAATTTGCCATAGCAGCCGTAGAAAACAAAATCATCCAGTAACTAAACATCATCCCTTTTATCTCCAATATCCAGTTACCAATTATAATAAAACTAAGTACCTGAATAGCAGACATTAAAAACAAAACAGCAATTTTTGAATTAATATAACTAAAGTGACTAAGCTCTAAAAAAGATTCTCTTTCCAAAATATTTCGATCTCTGATGATCTCCTGCGCACTAACTGTTATTCCTATAAAAAGCGCAACAACGATACTCATAAACAAGTATACCGGTAAGTTCTTATTCTCAGCAAAAATATATTCACCGTCAACAAGATATTTGGTAAAAAAGGCAAGGATGAATGCCAGAACTGGGGCTTCTAAAAAATTAATTAATAAATACTGTTTGTTTGTGAGTTTTGATAAAATATTCCTAATAGTGAAAATCTCAAATTGCTTTTCAAGACTTGGTATACTAAATTGATTTTTTGGCAGATTCCCTTGTTTTTTCTTTTTTTCCTGAGTTTGTGGAAGCAATTCTTTAGAAATATTAAACCATTCTTCAGAAGTTTTCTTTCTTATCCTGGTATACTTCCCATATTCATCAATTACTTTGGCTTCAACAATTTCAAGTATTTGCTCCGGGTTAACATTACCACAAACCGGACATTCATTTTCATCTGCATTAATATGTTCAGTAATTTTTTTAAAATAGGTTATTGCATCAATAGGGTTCCCTTTATATATAAGAAAACCATGCTTATCCATCACCCACAATTTATCAAATAATTTATAGATATCCGATGATGGCTGATGAATATTTACAATCACCAGCCTACCTTTTGTCGCCTGTTGTCGTAAAAGAAGCATAACCATCTCTGAGTCTGTAGATGAAAGTCCGGAAGTTGGTTCATCTATGAATAAAACGGACGGTTCCCTTATTAATTCAAGTGCAATGTTTAACCTTTTGCGTTGTCCGCCACTTATATACTTTTTTAACGGATTACCAACTTTTAGCTCTTTTATATCAAATAAATCCAAATCAGTTAATACTTTAGCTACCGTATCTTTTATTTGGGTTTTTGTGAAATGGCTAAAACACAATCGTGCATTATAATACAGATTCTGATATACAGTAAGCTCTTCGATTAATAAATCATCCTGAGGTACATAACCTATTACACCTTTCAGTTCTTCCTTATCAGAAGAAATATCATATCCATTAATACTTACTTTTCCTGAATTCAAGGAAAGTTTCCCATTTAAGACAGATAGCAATGTAGATTTTCCTACACCACTCCCCCCCATAATACCAATCATTTGACCGGATTCTTCAGAAAAGCTGAATGTTTGGATACCGTTTTTGCTATTTTTAAACCGAAAGTTAATCTCATCAGCTTTAAAATGTATACTCTGTTTTGTTTGTGATTGAAGGAATTTACCTATAATATCGCTATAATATATGGGTGAAATCTTTGGACCTTTAATAATAGAGCCATGGTCAAGCACATAACCGGAATTCGGTATAACGTTATGACCTTGCAGATATAAAACACTATTTCCTATATAGTTGAAAAAATAAACTTCATTGCCTTTAATACGAAGAACTACAATTTGTCCATCCAGGTTTTCATTTTTCAAGTATTTATACTCATCCTCTTTTAAAGGTTTATTCTCATCAAACCATGCACCATCTGAATCGGTTACAGCATCAACGCTTGAAATAATTAATATATTTTCTTTTTCTTTTACACTTGCAATATCATTGGTTACCAAAGCCTTAATTTGTTTGAATTCGGTTCCGGAAATATTGAATGATTCTGCTACAGTAGAAATAAAATCCAGTTCTGCATCGGTTATAATATCATCTTCGTTAACAAACTCGACAAGCCTTAGTAATACAATAAACTTATCTCTTTGATGAAGATTTTCATTTATCTGCATGCATATTTTCAATACCTTTACAGCACTTAAAGCTCCCCTTTTTCTGCCTTTCTCACTTGTAGATTTTTCGTTGCCTCGTTGGTAAAAGTCAAGATAATTTTCAAATAATTTTAAATACTCCTGTGTTTGTTGTGTATTTAATTGTTTTTTTAGAAAGTTGTGAACAATTTCTCTTGCTTTATCAGAAATAGTGGCATCTGTAAAATTAGAAACTATTGAAAAAAGATGAACCAAAGCATTTATTATGGATTCACTCATAATCCTTTTAAGTTAGGTGTAATAGCTAATAATTGATAAAAATAACAATTTTTTAAACAAGAAAAAAGGAACAAAAAAAAGCCACTCAAATATTGAATGACTTTTATATTCAATTATATACGCTAAACTTTCTTTCAATTACCAATTACAAGTTTCTGATTACCTGCGAATTAATGCATAATAAAAAATTTAAGTGTCACAGTGGTTTTATACAGAGGTAATAAAATTACCAACACTTACACATCTTCAACATCACCACTGCCAAGGGCTAATTTATTTTTCAATGCTTCAAGTGCATCAGAAGTACTTCCTGATTCTTCTAAAGCACTGTTTATTTCCTCTTCAACACTTACATTTGATTCTGCAATCTCAGCATATGATTCGGATATAGATTCCTCTTTATCTACTTTCTCTTTCATTCTTTCCAACATAGCAATAGTACTTGATGAATCAACACCTGACAATTGTTTATTCACATTTTTTGTAGCTGCTGCAACTTTAGCCCTTGCTTTAAGGGTCCTGGCTTCATTTTCCCACTTTGATATATTTCTTTTCAAACCATTTATACTCCCTTCTAATTTAGCAACATTAGCATCAAATTTCTTTTGGTTCTCTACAGCGACAGATAAACTTCTTATATGTTCATCTTTTTTTGCCAATGAAGAAGTTGCAAGCCTGTCTGCTTCCGCACCATCCATACTACCCTGCTGAGCTCTTTTTAACAATGCAATAGCTTTATTTTCAAAATCTTTAGCTTTATTATTATGCATTTCAACTTCGTTCTTTGCACGAATAGCCATGGCCTTTACCTCCGCCAAAGCTTTTATACTTTCGCCCAAATCTTCTTTTAAATCCCTGATTGCCTGATCTGTTAATTTTATTGGATCTTCCAATTTATCAACTAATGAATGTGCTTCTGCTTCTCCAATTTTAAAAACTCTTTTAAATAGTCCCATATTAATTTGAATTTTGATTATTAAATATTTTTGATAAATTTGTTATACAAATATGCTAAAATTATTTGCAATGCCAAAACGATTAGCATGCACTTTGATAATTTTATTGTTTCTGTTGATTAGTCAGGTTCTTTTTACAATTAATAATTGACGTTCAAAAGTCCTTACGGACATTTTGAAGTCGTTCATGTGACTTTTGAACGTCCGCAAGGACTTTAAAACGTCATAACTAAACAACATTGATTTATCATTATTCATTAATCAATAATCATTCATAGGGTGTCTTTTTTTGGAAAGAATATAAAAAAAATCAGAACCGTAAAAAAACTTAGCCAAAGTGCTTTTGCTGACATTTTCGAGCTAAAAAGGGGGAGCATAGGCGCCTATGAAGAAGGAAGGGCTGAAGCAAAAATTGATACAATTATCAGTATTGCAAATTATTATAAGTTAAGCCTGGATCAATTATTAAAAAGTGAACTTACAATTAACGAAATTTATCACCTTGATTCCATCAACAAAAAATTTTATCATTCAAAATCAAGTAAAAAAGAAAGCTACATCTCTTATATTTCTATCATAGCCAAAGATGAATTTATACAAAACTTTGAGAATCTTGATTTTTTAGATCAACTTCCGAAAATTAGCATTCCTTTTATAAAACAAAAATTCATCGCTTTTGAGTGTTTTGATTCATCAATGCTTGGACAGTTTTCCGGAATAAAGCAAGGCGATATTTTAATTTCTCAATTAATTGAATTCAACGACATAATAGATATACCAAAACAAAGTGCCATTATAGTTTTATATGAAAATGACTTAGAAATTGGTATACCTGAAATTAAAACGAAAGAACTTATATTACATCCTGTAAACATGAATTATCAGAAACATTATATAAATACAGGGAAAGTTAAAAAGGTTTGGCTTGTAAAAAAAATAATCACTGATTCATTTATAAAAGAAAAAACTATTGAGCAACGAATACAAAACCTTGAAAATAAACTTATTGATTTGAAATCTAAAGTTTAACAATAGTATCCCAAATTAAGGAAATCTCTATAAATAGTGAAGTTCAAGGCGCAAGAAATTTCAAAACCGCAGTCTACTTTTGTAAATGAGGACTTTGAAATTTTGAAGCAACGAAGAACTATATCTTGAACACAAATAAAACTATTAAAAAATTGGTGAAAAAATTCGCATTTATATAGGTTTCCTTAAACGCTTTCCATAAACATCTTAATAGCCCTAAAGTACTCTAACCGGTTGGTTTCATATAGAGAATTATGCTCACCTTCACTAAAAAGCTTTAGCAGTTTAGGCTGATTTGCCCAATCAAAGATTTGCCTTGCATGGTTTACATTTATAATCCGGTCTTCAGTTGAATGCAAAATTAATGTATTGCCTTTAAAGGCCTTAATCTTTTGCTCGATATTGAAATATTTCAGAATTTCTGATCTAAGCTCACTCTCCGTTGTATCAATATCTTCAGGACTGAGCCTTCTATTCAGACGTTCATAAAAATCTGCAATTCCATTATCAATGATTAATCCTTTGATTCTGGGAAATTTATTCACTGCATTTACGGCATATATAGAACCAATAGAACGACCGTAGACAACAATATTTTCATGGGCAACTTTTGAACCATTTATTACGATGCTCAAATCTTCAAGAATATTTACTAATGTTGCATACCCTTCTGATAATGAGTAGCCCCTATATTCAGCAATGAGTATGTTATAGCCCATACTGTCAATTTCAGGGACAAAAATATCAAGATAATCCGATACAATTTCACTACTGGCATGAAAAACAACCAGCGTTTTAGCGCCAGGGTGATTCATCCGCCGGTAACAAGATAATTTATATTTATCAGTTTGCAACCAGTAAGGTGAATCAAAATGCTTAGTTCTTGGAAATAAAAACCGTTTGCTAACTGTTGATTCTTCTAATAACGACTTTGTCACTAATGTTTTTTTTAGTTTGCTAGCAAGATACAAAAAAAAATACGCATAACCGTTAAAAATTGATCAACTCAATAGAATTAGTGATAGAAAAAAAGAATCATAGGATATGTAGAATTTTGTAAACATTGCTATAATTTCAGCAATTCTAACTTATCTTAACCAGTTTTGTTATAATTTTGCTTTTATACAGATTTATTCTTTTTGTTGTGGGTTACAAGTTGTGGGTCAGGCACTTAATTTGCAACTCGAAACTTGTAACAATATAACCATTTAACAATATCATTTACTCCACATCCCTGTAAAAATAAGCCAATCCTATTCCGGTAATAAACCCGAACAAATGACCTTCCCACGATACACCAGGCTGCCCCGGTAAGACTCCCCAAACGATACCACCATACATAAAGAATACAAAAACAGCCAGTATAATAGCCTTAAAGTTTTTCTTAAATATCCCACTGGCAATAAAAAATGCAACCAGACTGAAAATCACACCACTGGCACCAATATGAAAAGCCTCCCTTCCAAGCAGCCAGACTAGCCCGCCACCAATAACAGTAGAAAAGATCAAAACACGGATCGCTACTTTATTATATAACCAAAAAAGACCGGTCAATAATACTAATAATGGCATTGAATTCGAAATTAAATGCGACCAATTAGCGTGTAACAATGGGGCAAATAATATCCCTTTTAGACCTTCTGTCCTTCGCGGAATAATTCCAAATTGATTAAAATCTATTGGGATTATCGAATCAATGATTAAGATCGCCCATAATAATGCAACTGCTGATAATGCTATGACTATACTATTTTTCATTTTTTTTCATTTTGCTCAAATATAGTGAAAAATAGCCGAAATTTATTAAATATGGCTTTGGCTTTATCATAAAGGTGATCTATAAAAATTCAAAATTCGAGGCTTTCTGATTTTTTGAGGCTCGATTTTACTCCTGTAAATGAGTGTCTTAAAAAATCAGAGTAACAAAGAAGTTGGGATTTTTAGAGGTTGCCTAAAACCTTTATGTTTTTATTTCCATTTTTTCTCATCATATTCAATCAAATAGGTCGATACCCGGACAGATCCTGAATTCTCTATTTCAATTATTTCTACTTGTTCCTTCACTGTTTCGTGATATTTTATATCGTTAGGGCAGAATACCAGGTATACACCTTTGTCTAAGCCCAAACTATTGCAATAATATGCAAGTTGTTTTTTGCCATCTTCAAATTGCTTATGTGCATAATAAATTTTTGTCTCAATCAGGTATTCCTTGTTTTTTATATTTAAGACCATATCACTTCTACCCAAGCCTGTATTTGTTTCCCTATATATTTTTCCGTCTGTTTGGGTGATAAAAGCATGGATATATGTCTCAAAACTGTATATTAAAGCAGCTTCTTTAATTGATTTGTATTTCCCGTTTTCATCCTTTTCCCTGTGTGGATTAAACCCCCTGCGCTTAATATATTCTTTGTAAGTTTCTACCAGTTTTTCAAGTTTTAATTCTCCTGTTTCGGTAAAATATTCAGGTGCATATATGACCTTTGTTATTTGTCGTTGTTCGCCGTTTGTATATGGATAAAAAGCATCGTATAATCGTTTTTTGTAAAATGGCACCCAGAAAGTTACGTAGCCTTCTTTGTCTTTTTTTATTAACCCGTTAGTATGTAAAAGCTTAATGCTTGGCCTGTCTATTTTAAAAGGGATTTTATCTTCTGTAAAAAGTAACCTTTCTACAAAATTTTGCTCTTCTTTTGCTTTGTTAAGTATATTTGAAAAATTTTTATCAATTGCTTCAGTTAAATACCAATCTTCAACTTTTAAATAATCATTGTAGTCTAATTTTTTCTTTTCCGGATTATCATCAACCATTTTTTTTGCAAACCCGTTTACCAGTCCGGGTTGCCCGACCGTTATCTGAAAAATTTTTTCTTTTGTTTTGGTATCAAATATTTGCCCTGTTTCTGTTTCGTGCTGTAGAAAAAGTTCATGGACTTCTTCTACAGTAAAATAAGGGACATCCAGATTATCTGCAATATTAAACGGCGATGCGTTATCGCTAACAACACCCAGAATATTTGAAACACCGACTAGAATTACGCTTTTCAGGCAATGGGTCTCCCTTGAATGATAGGCGTTCCTTATTGAATGTAAAAAATCCCCGAAGTATTCCTTATTTATTCCTTCTACTTCGTCAATTATTAACACGCATTTTTCACTTTTATTTTTCTCAATTTTTTGAAAAATTTCACCAATAGTTTTATTTGTATATGTTTCACCCCAAAATTCTTCTAATTTCCAGGTTAACCTGCTAAGAAAAGAACTTCGGGGTTCATTTTTATAATTCTCAAAATTTATATGTGCAACTTTGTATCCCTTTTCTGTTAGTTTATTTGCCAATTGCCTGAAATAAGTACTTTTCCCGGTTTGGCGCGGCGCCCAAATAGTAAAATACCTTTCATCCTCTACTAACCCTATCCCCTTGTTTATTAATTTTTTTCGTTCAATAGTATAATGCTTCAAAAGAATATTTGGTCCCGATGTGTTAAATTTTCTCATTATTTTCAAAGTTAAGGGTTTTTATTTTCACAAATTTAATAAAATATAATTTTAAGTATTGATTTAAAACAGAATTTGCAGAGAACAGATAAAAATTGTATTTTTAATAATTAATTGATTATGAGTATATATTCTTGACACAATTATATTTCAACACTCTGATAAATAGCATGTTATAAATAAATAAAATTGAAGAAAACAGAAAAAATTAATATGAAAATATACTGCATATGCAACTGAAAATATAATACAGAAGTCTTTTTTATAATGAAATAATTAATAAAATTCGTATTTTCCAATTTTCGATTTATAATATGAATACCGCAATAAAAAATTTAATATTTAAATCTTAAAAAATGAAACCAAAACTGCTATTATTTTTAATTGTAATATGGGCCCCGGTCATAAATGCCCAGGAAGTTATTTCAACAGCAGGTACCGAGGGTAAAAGCTCTACTGTTCAGCTAAGCTGGACAATTGGTGAAACGGTAATTGAAACTTTAACTAATGCAAACAATTCACTTACACAGGGAATGCACCAGGGAAAACTTTCGATAACTGCCATAAACGACATTCAAAACCCGGAATTTAAAATCTCAGCTTTTCCAAATCCAACATCCAGATTTGTTAAGTTGGTCATAGATAACGATAAGCCATTAGACTTAAAATATATATTATACGATATGAACGGAAATACGCTTGAACAAAAACAAATTGAAAGCACAGAAACATCCATTTCTATGGAAAAATTTGTTCCTGCCATCTATTTCCTCAGTATAATAGATAGTAAACAAGAATTAATAAATTTTAAGATTATAAAAAATTAATGAACTTTAAAATACTTAAAACATGAAAAAAATTACCCCAATTATAAAAGCTTTAATCCTCAGTATTTTTATTAACCTGCTTTTTTTAAGCACAATTATAGCCCAGGCACCTGAAGGATTTACCTACCAGGCAGTTATCAGAGATGCTAGTGGTGGCATAATAATTAATACTGATGTAGGTATGCAAATTAGCATACTACAAGGTACAGTAAGTGGGACATCTGTTTATACTGAAACATTTACACCAACATCAAATGATTTTGGTTTAATAAATCTGAATATAGGAGATGGTACAATTGTGAGTGGTGACTTTACAAGCATTGACTGGTCTGCAGATACCTATTTTGTGAAAATTGAAATTGACGAAAATGGTGGAAGCAGTTATACTGAAATGGGAACCAGCCAATTAATGAGCGTACCTTATGCACTTCATGCAAAAACTGCAGACAATGTTTTTAGTGGCAATTATAATGATTTGACAAATACACCTACCAATGTAAGCACTTTTACAAACGATGCCGGTTATCTTACAGCTGAAGTACAGGACTTAAACCTTGCAACAAACACATTAACAATTACTGGTATTGGATCTCCTACCAACATTGATTTATCACCATACCTAGACAATACAGATGACCAGACTTTGAATGAAATTCTAACTATAGACAATTCTGCCGGTAGCAATAATATCACAAATTTAGCTGATCCGTTAAATCCACAGGATGCCGTTACAAAAGCCTATGTGGATGCACTTGAGGCCAAGATCGCTATATTGGAAGCTCTACCAGGAATTGTAAAAGACTATAACAGAAACATTTATGCAACAGTAGTAATTGAAAACCAAATCTGGATGGCAGAAAATTTAAAATCAACACACTATTCTAATGGTTCTCCAATTACAGGTATTCTTGATTATAATGACAATCCTGCTAATTCTGAAATATATGGCAAACTCTATACCTGGGATGCAGTAATGAATGGTGAAGCAAGCAGTACTGCCAATCCAAGTGGTGTACAAGGTATTTGCCCTGTTGGTTGGCATGTACCGAGTGATGCAGAATGGGCAGAACTTCAAAATTTTTTGGGTGGTAGCGGTTCTGCTGGTGGTGCAATGAAAGAAGTAGGTACAGCCTATTGGAATGCAACTAACGTGGGTGCAACAAATTCAAGCGGTTTTACAGCATATGGTGCCGGATATGATTGGGGGGGGTACGCCGATCTTAAAAATAGCGGTGTATTTTGGTCTACAGTTGAAGACGGAACAAATGCCTGGTACTGGATATTATCAAGGTTAAATGCCGGATTTGCAAGAAGCGGTGCCAGTTCAGCTAAAACAAATTCTTTTTCTGTCAGATGTATTAAGGACTAAGTTATAGTGAAATACCCTGTAGATTTCTTTTAGTGGTGCTTTTTTTGCAAATTACTATATAAGCAGGTGTTGGGTCATGCATAAAACTCATATCACAAATAGCTTGTGTGTCAAGCATAAACCGGTGGATTAATACAAAAACTTGTTTCAGATTTAAGTTTAGCGGATTGGAAAAAACAATATCATTCAACTCCATCCGCTTAGCGGGTCGGTTAATGAACGGTATAAAAAAATTGCATCTTACAAACTAATTTTCAAGAACCCGCTTAGCGGATCGAACACCCACCTTACGCTTAGCGAATTGAAAAAATTTAATGCAACCTTTATGCAACCTTTTACATAATCATAAAGTCTTGTAAAAGAATACATATAAGTTTATTATTTTTATAATAAATTCAAAAAAAATGAGTTTCTTTGTAAAGTATAATGTATATTGTGTAAATTTTCTTAATTGGTATCAATTTTGATATTATTTTTTGATTAATGTAATGCTTACTAAAAGTGTCAGAGGGAAACAATGTCGTTTACCCTCTAATTGTGCATAGATAAGTAAGGTTTCACTTTAAATTAGTTGATTGTGGCAAAACAAAAATTTAAATTTCGATTATTAATAAGCTTTGGCTTATTATTTTTATTAGGACAAACCAGTTTGTTAGGACAAGCTGGTCCGGATCAATATGTTGTGTGTAACAATACTACCATGGCAGCAACGGTTGCCGGAGGTAATTGGACACAGGAAGAAGGACCTGTAGCAACTATTGTTACGGCAGGAAGCCAAAATTCTGCTATTACCGGCATTACCGGTGATGTACGGCTTAGATGGAGCTACGTTGATGGTTTAGGTAATCCCACTTGGGACGATGTCTGGATATTTTTTGAACAGGCTACCATCAATACCCTGCCTCAAACAATTTGCCAGTCAACATTCAATGGACTTGAAGCTGTACCTGCAAGGGATGCTTCCATTAGCCAGGAGTGGTCATCAGGCTCAATAAATGTTATTTTTGATGATGTCAATAATGAAATCGTTAATGTATCCGACATACAACAAGGTGTTACAGAGTTTAGATGGACACTATCAGACGGAACTTGTTCAACTACTGCCACGGTTGAAATAACCAATATGCTGCCACCTACAGTTTATGCAGGGGCAGACAGGGACATTTGTAGTGAAACAGTAACCTTAAATGCCACAGATATTGCCCCCGCCACAGGGGCATGGTCAACACTTACCGGTAGTGGCTCATTTTCCAATATAACTGATAATCATGCAGTTGTCTCAAATATAGTTACGCCAGATAATCTCTATCGGTGGACTGTTACAAGCCCAGGCTGTACAGGACTTTATGACGATGTAACCATAACTTCAGGAACAGTAGTTGTTGATGCAGGATCTGATCAGGCAAATATTTGCGATTCGCAAACCTTGCTAACCGCAACCGGGGGAACATCTGGTGTTTGGACTCAGCCAGGCGGCCAAACTTCAATTTTTGATACACCCTCAAACCACGTTACACAGGTATCTAATCTTCCTGCTGGTGTCAGTACCTACTACTGGTCGGTTGACAACAATGGCTGTGTATCAACAGATGAAGTACAGGTAACAAGAAATACATATGCTGCTGATGCCGGTGTTGACCAAACCATATGCGGGAATTCAACAGGTATTAGCGCCAGCGACCCCGGACCAGGTGGTAGTGGAACATGGTCAATTGCTTCAGGTGGTGGAACAGCAACTATCGCAAACCCTAACCAAAGGGCTACTACTGTTGATAACATCAGTAGTTTTCCTGTTACATTAAGGTGGACACTAACAGGTGGTTCTTGTAGTGGTTCCTTTGATGATTTAATAATTAGTGACCAGGGAACAACTGTTGCCCAGATTACAGGGGCACCGGCAATTGATGTTGCATGTAATGCTCTTACACATAATAATTTAACAGGGAATACACCTATAGCTGGTGAAACAGCTTTGTGGTATCAAATACCAGGCTCTACGGTAACAATTACTAATCCAAATAGTGATGTTACAAATATTACCGGAATGGCCATTAATACTACATACACTTTTGTATATCAAATTGATGATGGTGTATGTACTACAAGCGATACTGTTGATTTAAGTACGTATGAACTTGATGCAGCCTGGTTAGCTGCCAATCCTAATTTTGCCGGGACTGATATTGTTGCAGGTTGTACTGAGTATGTAACACTTAATGCAGCAGACCCATTACCTGCAGGACATACAGGTTATTGGACAGATGCTGATGAAGCTTTTTTTATTGACCCTACAGATCCTAACACAGATGTTAGAACAAGTTCTAGTTCAGAAGCAACATCACATACTTTAACCTGGACAGTTTCTCATGGTTCTTGTTCACAATCAGATGATGTTATAGTTGATAATAATTATAATGCCTATATAGGTGTTCAAAGCGCATCTTTTTCTTTTACACCAGGAGATAAGGAATTCTATATATGTGGTAGTGGTACTGCAATCTTAGAGGCTTCACCTATTGTTCCCAGTGTACACGCTGGATATGCCATAGTTGATTATGCTGGTGATCCGGCTGCATTTACTTTTGCCCCCCCGCACGCTAATGTTACTTGTACTGGTAATGCGGTTGAAGCAAAAGCTGCTAACCCTACCTTAACAATGAACGGTGTTACAGGAGATTTTACTGTTATATATACTGACTGTAGAGATGCAGGGTGTGTTAAGGAAGATCGAATGTTTTTTCATATTCGCCTTGATTTGAATAATGGCCCGGCAGTTTTTGCAGCAGGTGGTGATGAATATTATTCCGCCGGAGGAGCAAAACTAGCTTTTGCAGGAGCTGATCAGAATGTTTGCCAAACCTACACCAATTTAGATGCAGTTGACCCTTCCTCTGATGGTTTGGATAATACTTCGGGATATTGGACACTCGTATCAGGTACCGGTGCTTTTGCAGATATGAATTCACCAACGACCCTGGTAACAGGGATGTCAATGGGGGATAATGTCTTCAGGTGGACAGTCATGAACGATTGTAGTGAAACTTACCAGGATATTACTGTTACAATGAACGGTATTAGTGGTATTGGCGCCGGCGAAGATCAGGATATATGCGAAGACTATTCTGTAATGGATGCTGAACTTCCTGTTGGCGGTTCTGGTAGCTGGTCAGTTTACCAGGGTAGTGGAACTTTCTTACATTCAAATTCATGTAACACACCAGTTACCGATCTCGGCTACGGATCAAATGTATTTTTATGGTCAGTGGTTAGTCCCTGGTGTAATGCTGTTGATACAGTAGTTGTTTATTCAGGTCATCTTGACCAACCCAATGGCGGACCCGACCAGACAGTTTGTGATAACGGTGCTTTACAGGGAGTTGCCCCTGCCGTGGGAACAGGCCTATGGGGCTTGCTTAGCGGCTCTGCTGTTACAATAGATAATCCCGCGAGCCCTACTTCAACTTTTACAATGTCAGGAGCAGCATCTACATTAACTTATAGTGTTGAAGCTATGACACCTGCAGGACAAACCTGTAGAAACCGGGATACCGTTCAACTGTTTAATAATACGCCTACTCCTGCTTTTGCAGGGACTGACCCCGTAACCCCACCTGCTATTTGCGGTAATTATCAACTGGGCGGTAATGTACCCGATTATGCTTCAGGTGAAACCGGACTTTGGACAACTGCTGCAAGCGGTGCAACCTTCGATGATGCAAGTTATAACAATACATGGGCAAGAACTATGGATATTGGTGACAATAACCTGGTATGGACAATTTCAAAAGGATTATGCTCTTCTTCCGATACCGTGGTGGTTAACAGCCAGGGTGTGGATGCTACAATAAGCTTCCCGATAACAGGAAGTTCAACATGTCAACAAAATATAAATATATTTGCCAGTAACCCTTCGCCCGGAACTGGGCTTTGGACTTCTGCTGAAGGTGCTACATTTGGTAACAATACACTTGAAAATACATCTGCAAACCTGGTTCCCGGTTTAAATACCCTTACCTGGACGGTTACATACGGTGGTTGTGCACCGAGTCAAACAGTACAGATAAACAATACAACCATTACAGACCCCGATGCTGAAGCAAGTACACCCTATGGAACCTCTTGCGATGGTACAATGGACTTAACAGCAAATACACCAAATGCAGGTGCAGGTGAATCTGGTTACTGGACTGCACCATTCAATCCTGCAATTATTTTTGATAACTCAACTAACCCGATAACAACAGTAAGAAACCTGCAAGACACCCCCAATAATACACTTGTATGGTCAATATCAGATGGTGTTTGTTCAAAATCAGACACGGTATTTGTAGCTGCCAGCACCTATATTATTACCGCTGGTTTCCCTCAAACAATTTGCCCGGATAATATTGATTTATTAGGAAGCGATCCTGCACCCGGAACAGGTGTATGGACAAGGGTTAGTGGTTCCGGAGATATTCAATCCCCCTCAACCATGTTAACACATGTAACAGATTTAACGCAAGGACCAAGTGTGTTCCGCTGGACAGTAACACAAGGGGCCTGTGTATATCAGGATGATGTAACCATTACTATGAACGGGCCATCTACGCCTAACCCCGGCCTTGACAGGACTGTTTGCGAAGATAATATTTTACTGGATGCTGATGCACCTACTTATGGAACAGGTGTTTGGTCAATAGTTGGGGCTTCTACTGCAATTATTGATGATCCGTTAAATAACCTATCCCTGGTAACCGGCCTGCCCGGCGGACAAACAACTTTCCAATGGAAAGTAACCTATGGTAGTTGTGCAGATTCAGCCACAGTGTCAATTTATAATAGCATGTTCCCACCAAACCCGGTAGCTAACGCTGTTACAACCTGTAATGCAGACTCATTTCAACTTCAGGGTCCGATACCCCCTCCTGGTGTTACCGGTAGCTGGACTGTATTAGCCGGACTTGGAACATTTACCGAGCCAAGCAATCATATAACATATGTAAGTAGTTACTCTCGTGGAAGAAATATTTACCGATGGAGAATGACAAACAGTGGTTGTGCTGATACAACAGATATAGTTGTAGAGAACTTATCAGTAACAGCCGATGCAGGAGTAATGCAGGAAGTTTGCTCTGATGTGGTTACTCTTGATGGAAATGATCCGGCAGGAGAAGATGTTGCCACGCCCCCAACACCAGCCCGCGGTTTTTGGACTGTAACACCTGTATCTCCACCAATTACATTTGCACCGGATAATAGTACATACAATGCCGTTGCCAGTGGTTTGGGGCCTGACTTAAATACCTTTACCTGGACAATAACTAATGGTATATGTAGTGATTCAGATGAAGTACAGATCTATAATAATATGCCAACAGTTCCTAATGCAGGACTGGATACAACCTTCTGCGGTATAAACTTCGCTCCGCAGGGTTATAAAGATACTATTCAACTAAATGCAAATAATACAGCCTTAAGACCTGGAGAAACCGCTTTTTGGACCCAGATAGCAGGTAACAGTACATTTGTAGATAATTCTACGAATCCGAATTTGAGGGTAGCAGACCTTGAACTATATGCCCAACTCGCGGGCCCGGAATACTGGAACCTGAACCCTACAGTAAACACTTATCGCTGGAACATACAATATAAAAATTGTATTATCTGGGATGAAGTGACTATTACTAACGCTGCTCCTGATTCTGCCCATGCAGGCGTTGACCAAATAGTTTGTTGGTATGATGTAAGTTTAGATGCTACTGATCTGGGGAATTATGCCCAGGAACACTGGTGGGAAGCAACTCCACCTGCGGGTATATCATTCTACGACCCTCTTACAGGTGATGATGTGTCGGGAACTACTGATATGCCTTTTAACTCCTATTCAGACAGTTTACAAATAGGCCATACTAATTATCGTTGGAATAAAAGAAATACAATTAACACAGTAGTATGCCATATTTGGGATGAAACAGATGTTGAAAGGGTAAGTTCTAATCTGGGGGCAACCACAGCCGGTTCAAACCAAATTGTTTGTTCACGGGAAGCATATATGCAGGGTTCAAAACCTGGTGAAGCCTTTGTATCACCACCTCCTTATGTTGTTACCGGTGAATGGTCGGTAATATCCGGCGGTGGTAATTTTGATGTTGTTGACTCATACAGTACTTTAGTTACAGACCTGGCTTATCAAACAAATATTATGCGTTGGACACTTACCAACCATACTTTAGGTTGTGATATTACTAATGACGTATATATTACCAATGCATTACCTTCAAATGCAAATGCAGGGCCTGACCAGGATGTGTGTGAGAATACTGCACTACTTTCTGCGGAAAGGCCAACCAGGGGAACCGGTGAATGGTCTGTAATTGGTGGTGGCGGAACCATTTCAAATACTACATGCCAGGCTTTTAACTGTAATGTATATGTAACAAATATGACAGAAGGCGCAGTTAACTCATTCTTATGGACCGTAACAAATTCATATACAGACCCTGCTACCGGTGCATATAAAGAATGTGTATTAACCGATGATATTTTTGTTTGGAATAATGCAGTAAGGGCTGACGCAGGTGAACCGATTACTAGCTGTAACGATACTGCAATACTGGCAGCCACAAAGCCTAATTATCTCCAGGGTCAAACAGGGCACTGGACTGTTACAGGCGGTTCAGGAATTGTTGATGATGCTTCAGCTTTTAATTCAATGGTTACCAACTTAAGCCCGGATGGCAATACTTTACGCTGGACAATATCAAATGCAGACTGTTCTGATGTAGATTTGGTTGAAATAACCAATAACAACCCTACAGACCCAGTGGCTAGTACACCAACACCAAATACTTGTGACGGTACTGCAACAATTAATGGTAATGAACCATTAAACGGTACAGGTTTATGGTCTATGCCATTAGAAGGCGGGGGCGTAATTGCCGACCCATCAAGTTTTGCAACAACAGTATCCGGTATGCCAAATGGCCCTACAAGGTTTAGATGGACGATCGCAAAAGAGGGCTGTTCAGAATTTGCGGATATATTTGTAAACAACAGGGCAGTTGTTGCTGATGCAGGTTCTGATATTGATAATATTTGTGGAGTTGAACCGGCAATAAGTGAATTCCTTACTTTAAATGCAGTTGCACCTAATCTTTCGCTTGGTCAAACAGGAAACTGGAATATTGTTGCAAGTACCGGAACTATTCAAACACCATCTTTATTTAACACGGAAGTAACAGGAATGGATGATGGCGAAAATACTTTCAGATGGACTATATCTAATGGTATATGTTCTGCCACTGACGAGGTTTCCGTATTTGTTTATATCCCAACCACAGCTAATGCCGGTGGTGATTATGAAACTTGTGCAGATATAGGTGATAGCAGGCCGTTAACAGGAAACACACCGGATCCCGGAAGGGGAACAGGAACATGGTCGCTAACCCCTACCGGTGGTGGAAATATTACAGACCCAACAAGTGCAGTTACATCTGTATCTAACCTGGGGCCTGACCTGAATACATTTGAATGGACTATTGACCATAATGGATGTACATCCACAAGTCAGGTTACTATAACCAATAATTTTGTTACTGCTGATGCCGGACCGGATGAAGATATCTGTTATGACTCCACGACCCTGGCAGCTAATGACCCGAATACATTCAATGCCGGATTGGAAAAACCAAACGGGTTTTGGACACGTATATCGGGTACTGCTACTTTTGATGACCAAA
>JBDLJL010000034.1:0-36815 GCA_039714415.1 Bacteroidota bacterium | reverse complement strand
GGACATATAAAGCAGATAATGAATTTGAAAGTTTCAAAATAAAAAAGAGGCTTGAAGCCTCTTTTCTTATATACCATCCGTTTCAACAACCTTTGCCAGTATCCCGTCATATGGGATTAACAAATAGTCTTTATCTTCAAATTTAATTTCTGTACCTGAAAATTCTTTGTAAAGTACATTATCACCAACGGAAATTTCCATATTTTCAATTTTGCTAATAGCAACCACTTTAGCAAATTTGTTTTTCTCTTTAGCTGAATCCGGAATAATAATGCCTGAAGCAGTTTTTTGTTCAACACTATCATCAGTAATGTCAAGTAATACATTTTGATTTACGGGTTGTAATTCTTTCATTTTTTTGTTATTTAATTTGATTACAAAATTATTATTTTATTTAAATACTTACGCTTTTATTTCAAGTAACCGGTTAATTTTTGCCTTATCAAAACCAACAATTATTTGTCCGTCAATTTCAGTTTGTGGAACTCCTTGTTGACCACTTTTTTTAACCATTGCCTCTGCAGCTTTTTGATCTTTCGATACATCAACGTCTCTAAATCGTATATTATTCTTTTTTAAATATTGCTTTATTGTAGTACACCAGGAACAGGTTGGTGTTGAATATACTGTAACGGATTTAAGTTTTTTCCCTTCCTTTTTGGCCTGAGCAATATAAATGGCATTTTCAAACAAGGCACTGTAATATTTATCATCCTGGCAGCCTTTAATAACATTCATATAAGACGCTTTATTAAACTCAAGCAAGGAGGGTGCCGAACTGATATTATAAACCGTATGAATATCCCTTACTTTGGTAACATCTGCAAGGAAAACGTTTGTTTCTTCAATTTTTTCAGCCGCTTTTGTTAAATTTTTATATGCACATTCACTATTCTCAGTTCCCGATTTATATAATAACAGGTACGAGTTTTCAAGATTTTCAATTTTCGCAATAAGCTCCGAGTGCGACCCAATTTCAACAATTCCCATGTAATGTTAATTAAAGATTTATAAAATTTGTATAAGCCCATTATCATTATTTATGCCAAAATAAAAACATTACAATTTGGCAGTCAAGGATGAAAAATTGTCATTTTAAGAGTTTGTTTTTTGTTAAAAGGTCAGGTATAAGAAAACCAAAAGAGCCGCAATGCGGCTCTTTTTATGTTTTTTTTACTTTAGTTAACTTAAAAACCAAGCTCTTCAGTTTTTCTATCCTGTACAAATACTGTTATACAACCTTTTTTCCTGGTTTCAGGCGCATTAAAGTTCGAATCTGTTTTGTCCTGTTTAATTGAAGCTACTTCAATAATAATTTTAAGCTGTGTTGAACTTGACGGATAAAAATCAAAGTGTGGATGAATCAATTTACTAAGTTTATCATCGTAGTACGCCCTTAAAACACATTCACCTTTATAACTACCTTCTGTTTCACCGGGTAAATCCAGCACTTTTTCACCAGAATTCATGTCAATAATCCTAAATTTGATTTCATTATTAAAAACCGGACTTGCATAAAAAGAGAGACGATAATCTTTTCCTTTTGTTAAAGGAAGTACAAACTCATATTTCTTACCAGTAAGGCACTGTGCACTTTTTGATAAATCATTAAACCTGAAAGGAGGTGTAGCTCTTCTCATTTTTAATCTTGACGGACAATCAAGTGATTGTGCAAATATGGTTACCGGTATAAATAAAAGAAGTAATATAATCTTAAACTTTAGTATTTTCATCTGTTTATTTTTAATGGTTATTTATTGCTATATAGCCTTTATGCTTTTACGAAATATCCAAATTTGTAGAATTATTAACCTGAATGGATGTTCCCTAAATTATTTAAATTAATTATTTTTAGTGATTTTATTCCTAATTTTAGCTATTTCAGTTTTCAGGTTATTAAACTGTTCTTCAGTCATAATTATTTTATTAGAACCACCAACAACAATTTTTTCTGAATCACCTTTTTTAGTCTCATCACCTTCTACTTCTTCACTTTCAAGGCTTTCATAAATCCTTTGTAGATTTTTTAAATCATTGATTGTTCTCTGAATATTATCATCCGATTTATTTTGGTCAAGATATGACATCAAATTAGAAACTACAAGTTTTTGATCAGCCAACAACTGAACAACATCACTTTCTTTTTTATATACATCAATAAGATTGGTAACAACATAAATACTCTCAATCCACCCACCTGTGACAATCAATGCCAATGATTTTTTACGGTTGCTGCTTTCTAAATATCGAACAATACTAAAATAAGAGTCACTGGTAACTTTTAACAAAGAATCCTGATCATCAATAATATTATCAATTCTTCCAATTAAGTTTTCATCAAAAACTGCAGAAATACCAATTTCATCACTAAGAGTTCGAACCGTATTCAAATAATCAACTGATTCCTGGTACTTATTAAAAGATGAAACATAAGCCAGATCAGCTGAATATATCCCAAAATTCAATTCTTTTGAACGTGTATCTATATACTTATCCATATTCCCTGTTGGATTCAGAACATCTTTTAGATATTTCAGGTCACCATCTCTGATAAAACTAAATAAGCCTTCAGGAGATGGAATAAGGTAATAAGTTTGACTTTCTACTTCTGTAATAAACTCCTGATCAAGATCGTCATCAAAAATATCATCAGTATCATTCCCATTTTGACCACAGGAAACAATACCAAGTGTAAAGACAATAAATAACAGGGTTTTAATAATTTTGAACAATGAATCCATAGTTTTGGTTTTTGAGTTAAAAATGATAAAATTAATATAAAATTAGTAAATTGTCTAATTCAAGACTATATGCAGGCCCAAATTATTAAAAATTAACTGTTAAATTAAAACAAAATAAAGAAATCGCCCTGCTACTTAACGAAAAACAAGCCAAAAGCGTACCACATTTACATAAAATTTATTTTTTTAATAAAATGATTAATTTATTATTTGTATTTTGCACTTTTTTCAACCTTAAAGCAAAAAATTTTTGGAAAAAAAGGATGTAATATAAAACGATTGGGAATTTTATTGATAATTAAAAAATACAAATTTATAATATGCCAAGTGTGAAAGTTGTGGTTGATCATTCCTTGAATAGAGATGACGCCAAAGAAAGGATTAAGAAAATTTTTGATAAGATGAAAGAAGATTTTCAGGATAAAATTTCGGATGTTAACGAAATTTGGAATGAAAACCATTCAGATTTTTCGTTTAAAATTATGGGATTATTGATGAAGGGTCGGCTGTCAGTGAGTAATTCAAATGTTAGCTTAGATGGCCAAATACCATTTGCGGCATTACCTTTCAAAAAACTTATTGAAAATACCATCAGGCAGGAAGCAGTTAACCTGCTATCGGAATAATACTTTAGCCTCTTCTATAAAATCTTAATATAATGAACCTATTAAACTGGCAAGAAGCCTTAGAGCGATTGAAAGAGGGAAACCTACATTTTGTTGCTGATAAGTTAGATGGTAAATTACAAAACTCATCACGTCGGAATGAGCTTATTTCCGGACAACACCCTTCCGCAATTATTTTAAGTTGTTCTGATTCAAGGGTTGTTCCTGAATTTGCATTTGATACGGGGCTTGGTGAACTATTCGTGATACGGGTTGCCGGAAATGTGGCAAATATTTCCAGCCTGGCTAGTATTGAATATGCTGTTGCACATCTAAATGTTAAACTAATAATAGTATTGGGCCATGAAAGTTGTGGTGCCATTACTGCTGCCCTTGGAGAACATGAAGGTGAAGAAGAAAAAAACTTCCGCCATTTATTCCGTTACATTGAACCGGCAATGAGAGCAGTTAAAGAAAAAACAGTAAATAATATTGTTAAAAAAAATGCAGAGCTAACAGGTTTGTCAATCTACAATAATTCAAAAATAATTCAAAAGGAAGTTGATAATAACCAAGTTAAAATCATCTCAGCATATTATCATTTAGATTCTGGTAAAGTAGATTTTGATGAATAAAATACAAAGCTAAGTGCTTGTTCAGTAATAAAGTTTACAATTATAAGGCAGTTATTTTGTTCTTTTTCAAATTAAAAAAAACTGCAAATAGCGAGCCTATTTAAAGCGTTTTTTTAAGCAGAAAAAGGACAAAAGAACAAGTTTGAATGTAAAGGTTATTTCTTAACGAGCACTAAGGCTGAGGCTAAGGAAGCTAAAACAAACCTATAATGTTTAATAAAAGCTGCCTCCGCCTTAGCCTATACCTTCGCCTTCTTCTTTATTATTCTACAGTAACAGATTTAGCTAAATTTCTTGGTTGATCAACATTACACCCCCGCATGACTGCAATATGATAAGATAGCAATTGTAAGGGTATAACAGCAAGCAATGAAGCTAATGCCGCCTCAGCCTGCGGTACTTCTAAAACATGATCTGCCATGTTTTTAATCACAGTATCTCCTTCAGTAACTATTGCTATTACAATTCCATTACGTGCTTTTACCTCCTGGATATTGCTCACAATTTTTTCATATGAACGATCTTTTGTAGCTATTACGAATACAGGCATATTCTCATCGATCAGGGCAATTGGTCCATGTTTCATTTCAGCTGCAGGATAACCCTCAGCATGGATATAAGAAATCTCCTTTAATTTTAATGCCCCTTCCAATGCAACAGGGAAAAAATAACCCCGACCAAGATAAAGTGCATTTTCTGCATCTTTATATAACTCTGCTATTTTTTTAAATTCCTCATTAAATTGCAATATTTTTTCAATTTTTTCAGGAATATCATTTAATTCAGTTATCAGGTTTTTGTATTCTTCATCGCTAATCATTCCTTTCCTTTTACTTAAAAGAAAAGCCATCATTGCTAATACTGTAACCTGTGCAGTAAAAGCTTTTGTGGAAGCAACCCCAATTTCAGGACCCGCATGTGTATAAACTCCGGCATGTGTTTCGCGCGGTATACTGGAACCAACCACATTACAAATACCTAAAACCAGTGCATTTTGTTCTTTTGCAAGATTAATTGCAGCTAATGTATCTGCTGTTTCTCCACTCTGGCTAATAGCAATAACAACATCATCCTCATAAATTATAGGCTTTCTGTACCTAAATTCAGAACCATATTCAACCTCAACCGGAATACGTGCATATTCTTCAAGCAAATATTCACCCACAAGCCCGGCATGCCATGATGTACCACAACCAATAATAATAATTCTTTTGGCTTTTTCAATACGATCCATCACATCAAGCAAGCCACCCAATTTTATCTCCGATAAATCAGCAGCTACCCTACCCCTGAAAGTATCAAAAATGGATTTTGGTTGTTCAAAAATTTCCTTTAGCATAAAATGGTCATAACCATTTTTCTCAATTTCACCTATGTCAAGATTTAATTGCTTGATTGTCAAACTTAATGGAACATCATCAATAGTTTTAAGTGTAAGCTCATTCCTTTTTAGTATAGCTACATTATCATTATTTAAATAGATAACACTTTTTGTGTGCTCTACAATTGGAGTGGCATCCGAGGCAATAAAATATTCTTCATTACCTATACCAATAACCAAAGGACTTCCCCTTCTGGCAGCAATTAGCTGGTCTGGTGTGTCTTTGCAGGAAATAACCAAACCATAAGCACCTACCACCTTACTTAAGGCCATACGGACAGCCATTTCCGGTTCAACTTTTCCTTTAAGGTATATATATTCAATTAGGTTAACAAGAATTTCTGTATCAGTTTCGCTATAGAAAGAATAACCCCTGCTTTCAAGCTTTTTTCTTAGTTGTGCATAATTTTCAATAATACCGTTATGGATTAACGTAAAATATCCCTTTTCTGAAATATGCGGGTGTGCATTATTATCATTGGGTTCACCGTGCGTTGCCCAACGGGTATGTCCAATCCCAATAGTTCCACCAAGGTTTTCACTCTGAGCATACTCCTCCAGGTCACTAACTTTTCCTTTTTTCTTATAAATATTGGTTTCACCATTAATCAGGGCAACTCCTGCAGAATCATATCCCCTGTATTCAAGTCTTTTAAGTCCATTCATTAAAATTGGGTAGGCTTGTTTTAACCCAATATATCCAACTATTCCACACATTTTATGATTTTTTTAGGTTTTGACTGCAAATAACGTATTTCTTATTAAACAAACAAAAAATGTTTGATAAGACCATATTATTCATTGATGCATAAAAAAAGGCATTAAACGATTGTCCAATGCCTTTTAATGATTTTTTCTATACCAATTAATCTATTTTTCGTAAGCTCAAAATTAATTTCATTCGGTTTGAATGTTCTGGTCCGGTAAGCACAACCCTCGAAGGGTTAATATAATCAGTTCCTGGGAACAAGAAAAACCCATTATTCTCAATAGATCCGCTTAATATTTGTTGTACACGATAAGTAATATCGAATATATATTTATTATCACTATAGTTTACTCCCAAATATCCCGTTTCACCTAGGTAGTCATCCAGAAATTGCAAACCCCCTTCATTAGTGACACCCAGAATATTAGCTTTTAAAGGCACCGGATATTCATTTTCATAAGTTAGTAGCTTATCTTCAACAACCGGAAGAACCAATTCTGCCCGGTTAACACCCCAAAGGCCGGATTTCTTTAATTCATCTAATCCCGGTATTTCTATTTTTACTTTTAAACCACCCATCCCCTGCATGTATACCACACTATCTTGTACTTCCCCAGGATTGTTTAAATCAGGCAAAAACCCAGGTGCATCATGCAAATGGCTATACATATTAAAGCGGGTACTATATTGACTTATACTAAATGATAGTTCTAATGTGTCGTCATCATTATGATAATATAATACAGCTTTAGAATAATTATCCAATATACTAAAGGTGCTTATTGAACCATTATAAGGAATATCGTTTGATTTTATGTACATCCCCTGGAAAAAATCGTAAAAGCTTGTATCTGTTGGCTCAACATCATCATGCCAAAATTCATAATTATCTATAATTTTCTGACCAAAAGCCTGGTTAAGAGGAACATCCAAAACTACCGTATCATTCCTTCCATCTTCAGGAATAAAAGTTGTATTTACAAGTTCATCACTCAGGTTTAACCATTCAGGCTTGTATGTATTATAGTAACTTGAGTCCCTGTACAATTGTGTATTAATTTCCTGTGCTATGAAATTCATGGTAGCACCCTGTTCACCATATTGAGGTATAAGTGAATCAGAAGCATACCTTAAAGAAAGCACAATTGAATCAGCTACAGGGTTTGCACCAAATCCGGAAGTTGCACCAGGAGTAATTTGAATTACAAATCCTGCCTTAACTTTTCCAAAAACAGGATCATCATAGCTTCCCAAAAGCACACTTGAAACATTACTGGTGACAATTGAGTCAATGGGGTATGTATATGCCTCTATGTCAATTGTATCTGAAGATTCTAAATGGATAAGTTTATCTTCCGGGATAATACCGATACCTGCATCAGCAGATTTATTGCAACCAAAAAAAAATGCTGATGCCAGCATTAGGATTACAGCAATACTAAAAAAACTTTTGTTCATCTGTTTATTTTAATTTCTTCTATTTGTCTGTACTTTTCCTGATTTTTTCAGGATCTAAAATTAATAATTAACCCTCTTAAAGAAAGTTTTTTGATCTTCTTGTTAAAACAATTTATCTTTTTCTAATTTTTACAAGAATTCTTGAAGTTACAAAAAGCTATTATAAAAATCAGAGTAAGCGTCAATATATTCTTCTTCTGATTTAAAACCTAAAACGGGTTTTTTACTAATTTTGATATAATCTTCTACATCTTTGTTTATATTTTCACTACCGAAAACAACACCATCTGAAAAATTTATAGCTAACTTGCTCAAGTTTACATAGTTAGCGTCATTGATTATTCTTGTATCTTCTGCAGCTACTCCTTCTATTTTCAACTTTTTCCTAAAGCCAGAATCTAAATAGCCTTCAAAATCATCGTTATAGGCTGAATAAATAACTTTTGAATCCTGAAAAAGAGGATCATCCTTATAGGATTTTTTTATGTATAAAGGAATTAAGGATGTAAACCAACCATGACAATGAATAATATCAGGTGACCATCTTAACTTTTTTACGGTTTCCAACACGCCCCTGGCAAAGAAAATACTTCTTTCATCATTATCTTCAAATGGTTTTTTGTCATTATCAGAAAACAGGTTCTTACGTTCAAAATAATCATCGTTATCAATGAAATAAACCTGCATCCTGGCTGATTGAATTGAAGCAACCTTTATAATTAATGAATGATCAGTGTCATCAATAATTAGATTCATCCCTGAAAGTCTTATTACCTCATGCAATTGATTCCTTCTTTCATTTACCAAGCCATAACGCGGCATAAAAGCTCTAATCTCTTTTCCTCTTTCCTGAATACCTTGTGGTAAATATCTACCTATTGTAGACATCTTAGTTTCAGGAAGGTAAGGAGTTATCTCCTGAGAGATAAATAAAACTTTTTTCTTTTCCATTACCCGAATTTATATTCTAATTATCAGGGTGCAAAAGTAGTAAAAATAAGCCAAAGTCTCAACTTATATTGTTAATTTCAATCATTTACCCGATTTTTAGCAAGTTTATAGAATAGAAATTATACAAATTGCATCTTTCTAGTCTGATTATTATTTTATTACTTTGCACTTTAAAAGAGCAATTAATAATGGAAATATTCAAAACAGGCAAACATCTTCAAGCCCATATTGAAAAATTGAAATTAAAAAAGCTGAAAATTGGCTTCGTTCCAACAATGGGAGCTTTGCATGATGGACATTTATCACTTGTAGCTGCTGCTGCTAAAGAAAATGATGCTGTACTTGTTAGTATTTTTGTAAACCCTACCCAATTTAACAAGCCTGATGATTTAAAAAATTATCCGCGAGATGTGGAGTCTGATATAAAAATGCTTGAAAATTCGGGTTGTGATATGGTTTTTATTCCTGCTGTTAACGAGATATATCCTGACCAGGATTCGATGAAAATAAATTACAATTTCGGAAAAATTGTTGAAATCATGGAAGGTAAGCACCGCCCTGGACATTTTGATGGTGTCGCGATGGTTGTAAGCAGACTATTTCAAATAACCAAACCTGATAATGCTTACTTTGGACAGAAAGATTTTCAACAGTTTATTCTAATTAAAACCTTAGCGGATAAATATCTATCTGATTTAAATATTAATGTGGTTCGTTGTCCTATTATTAGGGAAAAAGATGGTTTGGCCATGAGCTCACGGAATGTGTTACTGAAAAAAGATCAGAGAATAAGTACAGCATTAATCTCAAAAATTCTTTTTGACGCAAAAAATAATTATAGCAACTTTTCAGTTAAAGAATTAAAAGAAAGAATAAAAGCGACCATTAATAGTGATAGAAACCTAAAATTAGAGTATATTGAAATTGTTTCAGACCCGGAACTTAATGAAATTATATCCTGGGATAATGAGCAAAAAATGGTTGCTTGTATAGCGGTACAGGTTGGAGATGTAAGACTTATTGATAATATATATTTGAATTAAAAGCTATTTTTTTGATAAATTAAATAGGTGAAAGATGAACATTGAAGTTGTAAAATCAAAAATTCACAAAGTTTCAGTTACCGAAGCTAATTTGCAATATGTTGGCAGTATTACTATTGATGAAGATTTGCTGGAAGCTGCAAACATTATTGAGAATGAAAAAGTACAGATTGTAAACGTAAACAATGGGGAAAGGATTGAAACATACGTGATTAAAGGTGTCAGGGGTTCAGGTATGATTTGTTTAAATGGTCCTGCAGCCCGTAGAGTTGCTGTTGGTGATGTAGTTATTATTATTTCATATGCCAGCATGGATTTTGAAGACGCTAAAAAATTTAAACCAAGCCTTGTTTTTCCTGATACAGAGACAAACAGACTAGTTGACTAAAATTGTTAAAACATAGTAACTAACTCACGAACGGCATAATATGAGTAAATTCGAAAACTTAAATAAACGGAAAGCAACTGATAAAACAGAGCTAATGCGCCTGATTAATATATACAAATTTCAGGGCAAAGAAATAGTTTTTACCAATGGTTGTTTCGATATACTTCACCGTGGACATATAGAATATTTGGCAAAATCCGCTGATTTAGGTGATGTACTTATCATTGGTTTAAATACAGATGCTTCTGTACAAAGACTAAAAGGTAAAAACAGACCCGTTCAGGACGAAGATTCAAGAGCTTTAAATTTGTTTGCACTCAGGTTTGTTGACCATGTTGTAATGTTTGATGAAGATACACCATATGACTTAATTGCTGAGTTACAGCCTGATATTTTAGTTAAAGGTGCTGACTATAAAGAGCATGAAATTGTTGGTCATGATATTGTGAAAAAAAATGGTGGCAGGGTAGAAACTATTGAATTTGTAAGTGGTTTTTCAACTACCGATATTCTCAAGAAAGCTTGTAGTTAGTCCGTCTTTAAAGTCTGTTTTATTTTACCCACGTAATGTGTTAACTTTACTAAACTTGTTTCTGGCAACTTGTCACTGGTTGTTTTATGCATAATATCAACTACATGAACAAACCAGTAACAAGAACCAAGAAACCAGTACCTGATTTATCATTATTCAATAATAATTTATCATTTACTTAATGGCAAAAGTAAAAACCACCTTTAGTTGTCAATCATGCGGTGCCACCTCACCCAAATGGATTGGAAAATGCCCTACCTGTAATGAATGGAACAGTTATGTTGAAGAAACTGTTACAACCGACAAAGGCAAATACAAACTTGCTTTTGATGAACAATCCACCAACGCGAAGCCTATACTAATTTCCGAACTAAAAACTGAGAACGAGAAAAGAATTGACCTGCAAAACGATGAACTGAACCGTGTGCTTGGTAATGGACTTGTTCCGGGATCCATAGTGCTTATTGGTGGCGAACCGGGTATTGGAAAATCCACATTGGTTTTACAAGTGGCTTTACACTTAAAAAATTATAAAACCCTCTATATCTCAGGTGAAGAAAGTAACCAACAAATAAAACTCAGGGCTGACCGGATATATAAAGGCGACACAAATTGTTATGTGCTTAGCGAAACCCTTTTAGAAAATATGTTTTTACATATTAAGGCTGAAAACCCTGATATTTTAATATTTGATTCAATTCAAACAGTTTATACTGGTCGAATTGAATCTTCACCCGGCACGGTTTCACAAATAAGGGAATGTACCACCCAGATATTGCAATATGCAAAAACACATTCAAAACCTGTTTTTCTCATAGGCCATATTACAAAAGAAGGTAATTTGGCCGGACCAAAAGTTCTGGAACATATTGTTGATACCGTTTTACAATTTGAAGGTGATAAAAACAATGTTTACAGGATTTTGAGAGCTACAAAAAATCGCTTTGGTTCCACCTCAGAAATGGGCATATTTGAAATGGTGCAATCCGGCTTGCGGGAAGTAAGTAACCCCAGTGAACTACTGCTCTCTGATCATGAAGAAAACCTTAGCGGGATAAGTATTTCAGCTAGCATTGAGGGTATGCGCCCTTTTATGATTGAAGTACAAGCACTTGTGAGTTCAGCCGCTTATGGCACACCACAGCGTTCGTCAACAGGCTATAATTTAAGGAGGCTAAATATGCTATTGGCCGTTTTAGAAAAAAGGGCTGGTTTTAAACTATCAGTTAAAGATGTATTTTTAAATATTACAGGAGGTATAAAAGTTGACGACCCTGCATTTGATTTGGCAGTAGTTGTAGCTATTTTATCTTCCGACCTGGACTTTCCTATACCAAAAGATGCCTGTTTTGCCGGTGAGGTAGGACTTTCCGGTGAAATTCGTTCCGTACAACGAATTGACCAACGAATTGCCGAAGCAGAAAGATTGGGCTTTAAACAGTTTTTTGTTTCAAAATACACCAAAATTGAAAATGGTAAAAAGCATAAAATTAAAATAACCCCTGTAGGGAAAATTGGGGATGTGTTAAAGGCTCTTTTTAGTTGATATCTTAATTTGAATAATGCACAAATTTTCTATGAAATTCCTGAACTGTAGAAATATGATTATTTCGGGAAATTAAACTTTTTTTCCTTGTTATTAACGACAGCATAGCTTTGTAAGCTATCTTCAAAATCTTTGAATCCCGAATCCAATGCCTTATTAATAACTTCTCTGTCCATTAGAATAAATAAATCACTTACTTGACTTTTAAATCAGTTATCCGTAACTTTATCTGATAAAGTAATGTATACTCCCTTAAAATCTGTTTATCATGAAAAAATTAATCTTTATAATATCACTATTGTTTTTCTGTATTTCTACTTATTCTCAGGAACGTCGCTTAGCCCTTATTATTGGTAATGATAATTACCCGATTAGAAATCTTGCCAATCCTGGAAATGATGCAAAATCAATGGAAAAGGCACTTAAAGAAATCGGGTTTGAGGTAAAAAAATACAAAAACCTTAAACAGAAAGAGATGGCTAAGGCTATTGATGATTTTGGGAACAGATTGAAGAACTATGACGTAGGCTTATTTTTTTATGCTGGTCATGGTATTCAGACAAAAGGGTTTAACTATTTAATTCCTGTCGATGCTGTTTTAAAGACAGAATCAGACGTTGAATTTAACTGTGTCAGGGTAGACAGGGTTATTGGAAAGATGGAAAATGCAAAGAACAATGTAAATATTGTAATCCTGGATGCCTGCCGTGACAATCCTTACGAGCGTAGCTGGACAAGGTCTGCAAGGGGAAGGGGCCTTGCAACCGTTACTTCACCTGTAGGTTCTGTAATTGCATTTGCTACCTCACCGGGAAATACAGCTCTTGACGGATCCGGGAAAAATGGACTATTTACCTCGGGATTGCTTAAATATTTGAAAGAACCAGACATTACAGCTATTCAGATGTTCCAAAAAGTAACAGCCTATGTTCAGAAAAAATCTAAAGGTCATCAGCTGCCATGGATATCAACCTCGCTTATTGGTGATTTTTATCTTGTACAAAATCCCGACAAAACAGATAATACTATAGTAGTTAAAGATAAGGATGTTAAGGTTATCGATACTGATAATTCAGAAGTTTCAGTTGCCGTACTGCCATTTAAAAATTATACAGGAAAGTCAGATCAGAATTGGCTTGTAGAAGGACAGCATGAGATACTGATAAATGAGCTGTCAAAAGTAAGTCAGCTTAAGCCTCTTCGTGTGATTTCAAGGAGTACTGTTAACTCTTTTAAAAACTTTGAAAAGTCAATACCTGATCTTGCACGGGAAATAAATGTTGAATTCTTGGTAGAAGCGTCTGTTTTTAGCTTTAATGACTCTATAATACTTCAGTTAAGGTTAATTCAGGTTTATCCGAAAGAGAATGTTATCTTGGCTCAATCATATTCGAGTGATTTTTCAAACATATTAAAGTTACACAGCAATATTGCCGGTGAAATTGCTAAGAAAATGAATATGGATCTTTCTTCAAAAGATATAGAAAAACTTCCACAATCCCGGCAGGTTAATCCCGAATCGTACAAAGCTTATCTTCGTGGAATGTATAATATCCACCAAATTACACCCGATGCAATAGAAAAGGGGTTGGAATATCTTCATGAGGCTGTCAGGATTGATCCTGCAGAGCCTTTTGCATATGCCGGACTAGCTCTTGGTTATCTTGAAATTGCACATGGGTTCTTTGACCCTGGCGACTCATACATAAAGGCCGAAGCGGCTGTATCCCAGGCAATTAAACTTGACACTGCGATAGCTGAGGTTTATATAGCCCTGGCTGAAATAAATATGTACTCATACTGGAAATTTGATAAGGGAGAAAAGTATTTTAAAAAGGCACTTGAGCTAAACCCAAATTCAGCCCAGGCGCATTATCATTATGCATGGGCCCTTTATCTTTTCGGTCGAATGGATGAAGCCATTGTTGAGCATGAACTTGCACAGAGGTATGACCCTTTCAATCCTCATATCACGGCATTTCTTGGAGCATTATATTGTTATGCTGGCCGATATACAGATGCATTACGGGAAGCTGAAAAATCACTTAAAATCCAAAAGGATTATCCTTTTGCTTATTGGGTCCTGGGTGAGGTATATTTAGCAATGGGCAAAGAAGATAAGGCAATAGAAGCACATAAAAAATGTGGGGCGGTTGCCCCCCCGTTAAATTGGATACTTGGTTATACTTATGCATTAACGAACCACCGTGATGAAGCTGAAAAAATCCTGAAGGAACTGGAAAAGACTGAAACAACTAGTTGGACAGCCCTTGGACGTGCAGTGGTATATGGGGCTTTGGGTAAAATGGATGAAGCTTACAAATGGTTAGATTATGAACCACACCATGCCTGGGTACCATGGATTACCTGTATGCCGTTTTGGAAGCCATTACGTGATGATCCTCGTTATAAAGATTTTATAAAACGGTTTAATATTCCGAAGTAGTTGATGTTGAATTAAAGAAAATATTTTAAAATAGTTCAGGATTGTACTCATAGTTCCTTAAAGCTTCAGCCGTTTCTGGTGATTGTTTCTCTACTATTGCAGAAATATTTCTTATTTCAAGTTCATTAAACTCCAACCTGGATATAACTTTTACCTTATCGGGTGATGAATTATCAGTCATATTCGGAGTTGATTGTTCTTTTTCCTGCAGAAGTTCCTCAAGGATCAATTGGCTAAATTTTGTATTCGGGTTCAGTAATGTATTAATTTTTATTCCAAACTTTTTAGCAAAGCTTATAAATTCATCTTTAATAACCGGAAAGTGTGTACAACCTAAAAATAAATCTGTTTTTTCCCCACTTAAATCCCTTTTTATTAATTCAGACCTGACCTCTGTAAAAACCTGGTTTAAGATCAAATCTTTTTTCGTAACATTATCATTCTCAACCGCGCCGGGTAAAGATGTGTCAGATGCAATAGCAACTATTTGTTTATTTTTACTGGAATAAACACCTGATTCAATAGTAGTTGGCATTGCTACTTCAATAATTGTATTATTTTCAGAAGAATCAATAAGCGATTTACCGGTTTCAATAATATCCAGGATCTTTGTATTTGATTTCTTGTAAAAGTCAGATCTTAAATAAACCACTGAAAGGGTATTACAGGCAATGGCAATAATGTCAGGTTTAAATTGTTTATCCATTGATAATAAAGCCCTATTGAATACTTCAACCTGTGTTTTACTATCCATTTTTTTATAACCGAAACCTTCGCTATGTTGTGCGTTAAAATAAATTAAATCAACACCTAAGTTATGATTCTTTGCAAGTTTTGCAAAATCCGCCATGATGGTAAGTCCACCTAAACCTGAATCTGTAAATACTACTTTTAATTTCTGCATTTTAACTTTAAATAACGTTTTTGTGTTTAAAATTCAAAATTAATACATTAATTTTGAATTTTGGTATGCAACAATATTTAAAGATAAATTGTCTATAAAATAAGGTAAAGCATATCAGCCGATTTGCCAATGCTGATAAAGAGTGGTATCTAATTGTACATGACCAAATAGATATCACTCGTTTTTTTGAACTTACTTTTTGAATATTTATAAAAACCCAAAATCAATGTGGTAATGATCATCATGAAGTTTGTTAATTTTTTCAGGTAAACTTCTAACAAAATATATTCCTCTTCTTTTTAAAAGTTTTCCTGTTTTAGTATTGAATAATTCATCCTTTAATTCGGTTTTTAATATAACTTTCTTCACCTTTAAGCCATTTTTCCTTGCTTCTTTGTCCAGTATAAGAATATGTTTTGCCATGGTTTCAAAGTCAATAGATACATTTTTGTTCAATTTTAAATTCCCGGAATTATCAAAATTCAGAATATATCGAAAAATGCCAAAATGATCGTAAAACCTGTGCTGCTTGCCATTTTTTACCAACGGTGTCATAAAATCAATACTCAAACCATTTTGATGTGTCTGGTGAGGGAACATCTTCCCTCCTTTTTTGTTAGAACATTCCATTAATTTAAACTGTGTTCCAGGACATTCTTTCTCACATTTTTTATATGAATCAATTACTGTTTTAAATACACTGGAATGTACATAGACCCTACCTAATATATAATAGCTAAAAGGGCTAAAGTAGCTAAAGTTTTCACCCGAATAAGGTAACTTGTATGCATTCTTTAATTTACCATTACTAACTGAACCATTTGATTTGCTAACACCATTATTTTTATATGCTAATTGCGGAAAAGAAAAAACACTTATTGTAATAAATAATAAAATCAGAAAATATTTTAATAGTTTTATCATAAAGCTGTAATTAAAAGGTATTTAGGATAATTTTTTTGTAGTAATAGTCATCTGACGACTTTTTTAACCTGATTAATTCCTAACTGTCCCGATTTTCTCGGGAAACTTTCATCCCTTTGAATTTCAATAGCCCCGTCCTTTAGGTCGGGGAAGGGTTGTAGCTCATTTACCCCTCTCTCAAAATTTTGGAGGCCTTATAAAGCAATTTAAAAAATCTCCAAAATTTTGAGAGAGGGGGCATTGCTTGTATTGCCTTCCCCGCCTTAAAAGGCGGGGCTATTGATATGTTCGGTATTTAAAGTCCATACATAATTCAGGTTAAATAAGTGATAATTAATTTTTAGTTTAATATGCATTTAATAATAGAGTCGTCAGATGACTTTATAGACAGACTATTTTTATATTTAAACGAATATTCCTTATTGATGTTATCAATAGGGTAATAGCATTCAAAAATATTATCGGTGCGCTGCACCTGATTTTACTTACAATATTATTATGCTACAACTTAGCGAAGCGGTATCATGAGTGCCAAAAAAGTGTTAAAGAAAACACGAATAAATGTTATCGGTGTTCTACACCTAAGATAACTAAAAAGTGGCAATCTTAAGTTGGCAAAATATTCGTATTTTAATAAAATAGCAGCCCAAAGTGAAATTGTTACAAAAAATATCATTTAAATTGCAATTTATTTTGTTTTACAAATATAATTTTTACATTTGACACGTTAAAAGTACAGAAAATGAATAAAGTAATTAATCGTTCAGTCTTAGTCAATGTCTTTTTACTAGCCTTGTTTAAAGGAATGGTATAGCTGAACTTATATACAATATTGAAGCAGACACCATTCCTTACCGGATGGTGTTTTTTTTGTGGTAATCTCAAAAAACTCAAATTTTTGCGTTACTCAAATTTTTCAAAACACTTATTTACAAAAGTAAACTCGAGCTTTGAAAAATTTGAAAGCCTTAAACTTTAATTTTTTTGAGATCACCATGTATAAACATTAAAAATTCAATTCCTATTTTTTAACGCAGAAATAGGAATAGGTTTTTAGAAAGTATTTTTTATTAACAACAACTAATTAACATGACAACAACTAAAACATTACAAAACATTAATGGTGCCGAAGCCATTTTCAACGCCTTGATTAATGAAGGTGTTGATACTATTTTCGGGTATCCCGGGGGGGCAAATCTCCCGATTTATGATGCTTTTTATAAGTACAAAAATCAAATAGAGCATATTCTTGTACGCCATGAACAGGGTGCCGTTCATGCGGCTCAGGGATATGCACGGGTATCAAAAAAAACAGGGGTTTGCATGGTAACTTCGGGGCCGGGTGCAACAAACCTTCTTACCGGAATTGCAGATGCAATAATGGACAACACGCCCCTGGTTTGCATCACCGGACAGGTTGTTTCCCCTTTATTAGGCTTTGATGCTTTTCAGGAAACCGATGTGGTTGGTATTTCTATGCCGGTAACAAAATGGAATTACCAAATAACTTCTGCAAGTGAAATTGCCGAAGCTTTTGCAAAGGCTTTTTATATTGCTAATTCCGGTAGGCCGGGACCTGTATTGCTTGACATCACCAAAGACGCCCAGCAGGAAATGCTGCAAGAATTTACTTACAAAAAATGCGAACGTATCCGTAGTTACCATCCTTATCCAAAGCCTGATATGGAAGCTATTGATGAAGCAGTTCATTTAATTGATAATGCAAAAAAACCTTTATTGATTATTGGTCAGGGAATTTTAATATCTGAAGCACAACAGGAAATAAAAGAACTTGCGGAAAAAGCGAACATTCCGGTAGCTGCTACTTTACTTGGCTTGTCAGCTTTTCCTTCTGATCATGAATTATATTACGGAATGGTAGGTTTACACGGAAATTATGCCCCAAACATAATGACCAACGAATGTGATGTTCTTATTGCAATAGGTATGCGATTTGATGACCGTGTAACTAGCACACTGGACAAATATGCTAAACAGGCAAAAATTATTCATATCGAAATTGATCCTGCCGAAATTGGTAAAAATGTAACTCCGGCTATCGCGATAAATTCGGATGCTAAAGTTGCCTTACGAGCTATAAATAAGAAAATACAGGCTAACGTACATTCAAAATGGATAAAAACAGCTGGTGAATACCTGAAAATAGAAGAAGAAAAGGTGTTTAAAAATGACCTGTTTCGAACAGAAGGACAATTACAGATGGGTGAGGTCGTTCGTAAAATTTCTGATAAAACTAATGGTAAAGCTATTACAGTAACAGATGTGGGACAACATCAAATGGCTGCTGCCAGGTATTATGATTATAAGGATACTGATAGCCAGGTTACTTCCGGTGGATTAGGGACCATGGGCTTTGCCCTGCCGGCTGCAATTGGTGCAAAATTGGGCGCCCCAAAACGAGAAGTGGTTGCTATTATTGGCGATGGCGGTTTCCAAATGACCATGCAGGAACTTGGCGTGATGATGCAATATAAAATTCCTGTTAAAGTAGTTGTCCTAAATAATAATTTCCTGGGAATGATTAGGCAATTACATGATGTATTTTATGAAAGCCGGGACTTTTTTGGTGAATTAGCCAATCCTGATTTCACAAAAATTGCTGATTCATTTAATATTAAATCAAAAAGTGTTAGCAAACGAGAAGATCTGGAAAAAGCAGTAGAGGAAATGGTGAAACATAAAGGCCCTTATTTTTTGGAAGTAATGGTTGAAAAAATTAACAATGTTTTTCCAATGATACAAGCTGGTGCTGCAGTTTCTGAAATGTTGCTGGAAGATCCAAAGTTGACAGTTACTGCCAATTAATTCTTGATTTTTGTTTAATCGATTGGAGGTTTACGAACATTCGATTTTTAAACTAATTACCAATTTCAAATAACTAATTTCTAAAATTATGAAACGTAAATACACATTATTAATATATACAGAAAACCATATAGGATTGTTGAACCGGGTATCGATCATTTTTACCCGTAGGAAAGTAAATATTGAAAGCCTTACTACTTCGCCATCACGGCATGAGGGTATTCATACTTTTGTAATTGTGGTGAATACTACCCGTGATATGGTTGAAAAAATACAAAAGACAATAGAAAAGCAAATTGAAGTACTGAAAGCCTTTCTTTATGATGAAGATATGATTCTTGCCCAGGAGGTAGCTCTTTATAAGGTTTCTACAGCATCTATTGCCCGAAACAATAAAATTGAAGAATTGGTACGCAATAGCAATGGACGCATTTTAGATATTGAACCGGAATACATTGTAATTGAAAAAACTGGAAACCAGGAAGAAACACAGGAATTTCTTGAAAAGCTTGCTCCTTATGATGTACATGAGTTTATTCGTTCAGGCAGGGTAATGATTACCAAACCCATGAAACGCCTGCATGACCATTTAAAGGATATGGAAAAGCTGGATGCCCATAAGAAGGTTTTTGTGGATTAGTACCTCTAAAAAAAAGAACGTCACTGCGACAAAGGAAGCTGTCTCCCAATTTCATGAGATTGCTTCCTTCGTCGCAAAGACGTTCAATTTCAGAACTCCTGACCCGTAAACTGATTATTAATGGATTACAAGTATTTGTTCGCAAATTGTAATTGTGCAAATATTCAACTCACTCAACATTCAACATTCAAATATTGCTGACGCACTAAATCCTCTTTGTAGAGGTTATTTAATGAGCTTGCTCCGAAAAGTATTTTTCAGCCACTAAAGCACAAAATCACAAAATTTCACAAAAAACTAATCAATTGATAATCTTTGTTTTGTTGATTTTAGTGTCTTTGTGGCATTTTTTATTTTTTCACTTTTCAGAGTGTCATCTTTAATTGAATATTGAAAATTGTATGTTGAGTGTTGAATGTTTAAAATACGACAATACAATTTACGATAAGCCGGGATTTCTGAATTTGAAACATCATACACTTCTCAACTACAATCAATTACTTCTGTAGTTAATTAACTTTCATGGATTATTTTTCTTTTGCTGTCATCACAACTTCTACTTTAACAGCCTTTTTAAGAAACTCATTGGCCTTTTTAGTAATTATTTTTGAATCAATTGATTCAATAAACTTAGTATATTCTTCTTTGATCATTAGGAATTTATTCTCTTTTCCATAATAAAGTACACGACTGTGCCAATATCCTAGTCTTTCAATACTTTCTGTTTTTTCTTTAAGTATATTTTTCTTTATCTCGTCTAATTCTGTTTCATTAACTTCTCCCTTCATTAATTTGTCAATTTCAACAAGGGCTATTGATTTTAATTTATCCTCATTTCCTACTTCGCAATCAAACTGCAATACGAGTTGCATACCTTCATAAGGTCTTTTAAAAGAAAAAGAATTAACACGTACACCATAAGTGCCGCCTTCTTTTTCCCTGATTTCTTCCATGTATCTTTTATCTAATAATTTTGCTATAACACTCATATAGATCCCGTTTTTTTCAGAGTAATCAAATTTATTATTAAAATTAACATAAACGGTTGATTTAGGAGTAGTCATCTCTTTTTCAAAATGATTTTTTAGCTCATTGTTAGGTGGTCTTACCCCATTATCTTCAAATGTTTCTTTTAGCTTAGAAACCGGTAAACTTGCAATATATTTTTCAAGCAAAGAATTTAATTTCGCCTCATCAAAATCGCCACTGATAACAAAGAAAAAATCTCCGGCATCCTGAAAACGTTCTTTATAAATTTCTTTAATCTTGTTAAAGCTTGTTTCGTTCAATACATCTTCTCCAAATGTACGTTTTCTTGGATGATGATTCGCCATGGTAACAAATACAGAGTCCCTAAAAGCCTTGTTTACATCATTTTTCATGTTTTTAACATAAGCCTTGTACCTTGTATGTAGCGCATTATACGCTTGTTCGTCAAAACGCGGATTGGTAAAATATAAATGTACCAATTGAAACATGGTTTCCACATCTGCTTGTGAAGAATTTCCTGAAATACTTTCGCTTAATTCAGCTAAACCCGGACGTACTGAAACAATTTTACCTGTTAATAATTTTCCAAGCTCAACTGAAGTGAATTCACCAAGACCATATGCCGGAATAAAACTACCAAAGACCATAGAATTCGGAATATTTTTATTATCAAGTTTTGAGATACCGCCCCAGCTATAAGAAGTAAGTAAAATTTTATCTTTTTCAAGTTTTGAATGTTTTAAAAACACTTTAATTCCATTACTTAAAGTTACTTGTTTTGCATCAAGTTCAGGAATTTTCTCAGTTTTTGATATCTTGCCAGCCGCTGGTAATTTTGATATCAACGCTTTTTCTACAAATGTATCAACATAAGGTTCCAGTTTTTTAGATTTAACTTCATTAATTACCCTCAAAACCTCATCTTTTGTCGGAAATATAGCACCTTCTTTTTCAGGCCCTGAAACTGTAATTAGCATATTATCATCAGTAAAAAAACGCTTTGAAACAGCATTTACCTCAGCAAGAGTAACATTTGGGATTACTTTCTTCACAAAACCCAATTCATACTCAATCCCGGCAACTGGTTCATTAATCAGGTAGTGATTTTTAATTTCCATTGCATGGCTGTCGTGATTTCTTTTATCCTTTTTGTTGTACTGATTTTCTACATTACGGATAAGGGAAATTTTTGCCCTTTTAATCTCACCTTCAGTAAAACCATAATCCCGTACATTTTCTACCAACCAACATGCTTCTTTCAATGCTGTTTTCCATTCGTTTTCTTTAAAAGCAATATATAAACCTGCAGCATTTTTGGTGCGCACTATATTACTAAAATAAGCTTGTGCAACAATAAAAGGTGGGTTTTCTTTTTGTAACCTTTCATTGATACGATTTCCCATCATCGCTGAAAATAAATTTTTAACATAAAGGTTTTTCAGGTAATTTATGTCTTTATCCTTTGGTTGAACTACATTGTATTTATATTGCAAGTGAATATCGCTACCTGTAGCTTCTTTATCAGTTGCCAAAACATATCGTGCACCTTTGTTGTCAGGCAAATCATAATATTCACGCACCGCAGGATTTTTTACAGCAGGTATTTTGGAGAAAAGCTTTTTTACTTTTTCTTCCATTTTGTCAACATCAATATCACCAACTATAACAACGGCCTGCAAATCTGTACGGTACCATTTATGGTAAAAGTCTTTTAATGTTTGATATTTGTGGTTTTTAATAATCTCTAAACTGCCAATCACATCCCGTTTGGCATACTTACTATCTGCGTAGAGTGCTTTCTTTTGTATGTTTCTCATCCTCCATTGAGCATTGCGCCTGGTCCGCCATTCTTCTGTTATTACGCCTCTTTCAGCATCAATTTCTTCTTCTGTTAATAATAAATAATTTGACCAATCATGCAGAATTAACAAACATGAATCAAGTACTTCTGATTTACCAGTAGGTATATTACTCAGGTTATATACTGTTTCATCTGTACCGGTATAGGCATTAATGTTCTTTCCGAAAGCAACACCATACTGTTCAAGGTAGTTTAGAATACCCTTGCCCTGAAAATTTTTTGTGCCATTAAATGCCATATGCTCAAGAAAATGTGCTAAGCCGTTCTGATCATCATCTTCGAGCATAGCGCCCACATTTTGAACCATATAGAAACTTGCCCTGTTTTTTGGTTCCAGGTTATGACGGATATAGTACGTTAATCCATTTTCCAGTTTCCCGTGACGATAAGCCGGGTCTAAAGGAACTTGTTTAACAGCACTTTGTGCTATTAGCAATGCACCCATATTAAAGAACATTGCCAATAATATTGAAAACTTAATTGATTGTTTCATGTGTCTATTTTTTAATTGTTTTGATATTTATTTGCCTGCAAAACTAATAATATTTAAAAATTAGAATATGTTTTATGCCGTTTTTTAATAACAGGTTTCCGGTAAACATTGTTGGCGGTAGTTATTGATTAGTTAATGTCATGTCATTTTTCATAACTACTGGTATTTTCATTCCGTCTGGCATTTGTGGATTACCTTTAATGTAAGCATCTCCTTGAATATCTTGATTTATCTTTGCTTCAATAATCCAACCAGAGGTCTTATCCACTTTTATTTCGGATGATCTATTTCCTGTCAAGTCAAATTTAAGAGGCATCCCATTTATTTCTAAATAAGCATCTTTATCAGCAGTCGTAATTTTTGAATCACCAACAATTAAATTGTAATTAGAATTGCTTTCAGCATATTTATATGTAGTCGTCATATCCGCCGACATTGCTGTTTCAAGTTTCGTTTTAATTTCCCAACTTTCTCCTTTTACGGCAGATTTATCTGGATAGATAGCGGTAACACTTTCAATATCCCCTTTAAAAGACTTTTCTCCATATGCTTTTATCAATAGAGCCTTTATCTGCTCCATTTGGCTTTCCGGAATTTGTGAAAATTTACTAAATGTTGAAGTAAAAAATAATTCAATATTTTTTATTTCAGTTATCTTTCCGCTTTTAGTCATTGTAATTTGAAACGGATTATTTTTCATTCCAGCAAAAATCATAGAATAAATATCCTGTTCATCATTCTTTTCTGAGCTATATTCCATTGTTCCTTGTGGAAGTTGCATTGACATGCTTAAACTATCATACTTAACTTCCATTTCATAATCATTTTCATTTACAACTTTCACAAGATATGACATGCTTCTTTTAGTAGTCATCTCCGTATTCATTTTTTGCCCATTAAAATCTTGTATTATTGTTGCTTTTGAATCTATTATTTGTTTGTATTCTTTTCCCTTCTCTAGATTTAGCTTTAATTCAGTTTGTTGAGCTTGACAAGAAGTCAAAATAAATGATACTAAAATCAAATTGAAAAATTTTCTCATTTTTATTTTCTTTAAGTTATTGAACTTATGTTGTTTGTTAATTACCGCCAACAATTATATATTTTCAAGATTATCTAATACCTGCCTGATATTACCAGATGGACGCGCTGCCTGAACATTATAAATTTTACTTTCAGGATCAAGCAAAATAAAACGTGGTATACCTGAAATTTTGTAATACTTCATCATCTTCTCACTTTCCTCTTTACTTATATGAAGTTGATAACCTTTTGCATTTTTTTTCCGCATCATTTTTTCCCATGCAGCTTTGTTTTCGTCTACTGAAATTGAAATAAACACAATATTTTTTCCTTTATAGTCATCAATTATTTTTTCCAGATATGGAACTTCACTCAGGCATGGAGCACACCAGGTTGCCCAGAAATCAATATAAATATATTTCCCTTTAAAATCTTCAAGGCCATATGTTTTCCCAGTAATATCCTGGCATACAAAAGGATATGCGTCGCTACCTTTGCTAATTTTAGCCCAATCGGTAATTATCGAATCAATTTCTGATTTATAATCCTGATTTGTACAGTTTTCCTTAAAAAAAGGTAAAACATCATCAATGCCATTTGTAGCATAATATCTAAACTGGCTTTTCATTAAAGAAAAAAGCAGGTGGTTTAATATTGTTGAATCGGAAATACTGCTTTTAATAAATTCAAGCCGGGACAAAATAACCGGATTAAGTTTTTTTTGTATTGTGCTGTCATTATTATACAATTTTCCTGCTTCCTGGCTGATTGTATATTCTAAAAAATTTTGGTAGTATTTTGAGTTAATTATTTTGGCATCGTTTAGGTTTATCGATTTTTTAAATTCAAATAACTTACTGTCCTGCGGAATAGTGTCTTTTCTTCTGTACTGATATGTACTTGCATAATATGTTTTGTAAAAATATATTCCATAATTGGTTTCTGCCTTTTCAAAATATACAAAATCTTCATTAATATCAGGATGTTTTTCCATGTATTTATCAAAGAAATTATGATTTGATTTTAATACAGAATCCATTTTTTCATTAAAGTCATCAATTTCCAGGTTATATGATTTTTGTGGCATAAAATACCCTGTTTTGTCCTTTTCTGCTTTTTCTTTTAAAAAGTTATTGGCCAAAACCTGATCGCCTGAAAAAACGTAATCTTTCGTTTTACAATCGAACTCAACAAAAACACTATCACCTGGCATAAAAAACATTACTATAAAATTATTTTCGATACCGATTGAATGTTTAACACCAGCGTAATTTGCAGGAAGTTTAATAGAAAAAATACTGTCTTTAACGGTGATCGGTATTTTTTGCCTTCCTTTAAAAAGGCTTACTTCTTCACCGTTTGCATTAATTAATTTTCCGGCAATTGTTATTTTGCTGGTATCCTTTTGATTTTGAGGCTGACAAGCTAAAAAGAAAGCTATTATTGTCAATAAAATTGTATTTCTAATCATTGCTATTATTTTTATGGTAACCTCTAAAAATCGCTTTCTCTGCGTTACTCAAAATTTTTAAAACACTCATTTACAGGAGTAAAATCGAGCTTTAAAAATTTTGAAAGCCTTGATAAATCAATTTTTAGAGAACACCTTATGTTTATATTAAAAAAGTGAGGTTGCATTTACAATTACATTATATAAATAACAAACCTCACTGATAAAAATGCTAAATAACCATTATTAATTGATACCTAAATTTTAATTTTATGAAAAAATGTGTTTTAGCATTTATTATTTATTTCTGACCACCGGTGGTCAGTTTGAAACTATTTTGATCTTACCCCTGCTTATTTAAAGTTTCTAAAAGCAATTTTTTTAGTTCTGGCTGGGAAGGTCTTGGTGCATCAACTGTTACTATTTTTCCTTCCTGATCGAAAATCATTAACCGGGGAATGCCTTTAATTCTATAAGCCTGGGTAATTTTAGACCAGCCATTAGCCCAAATTTGTATGCCTGCCATGCTTTTCTTTTTCAAAAACCCCTCCCATTTTTCTTTCTTGGTATCAACCGATACACCAATAAAAACAACATCCTTTCCATCTAATTCTTTTTCAAGCTCAATTAATGCTGGCATTGTTTTTAAACAAGGGCCACACCATGTTGCCCATACGTCAACCAATACAACTTTATCTTTAAAATCTGATAAAGAAACTTCTTTGCCGTTTATATCTTTGTATGTAAAATCAATGGCTTTTTCACCTTTTTTTAAAGTAATAAGACCAGATGAAATTTTAGTCTCTCTTTCTTTCTGGTAATCAGTCAGGATACAATGGCCATATTTTTCCATTAATTCAATATATTCACCATATTCTTGAATTTTTTCACATCTTAACAGTAAATACACACCTTTTAATGTATCATTTGGAATAGACGCCATAGCTTTATCAAAAGAATAATCTTTAAAAGAGCCATTTCTCATATAATCCATCAATACGTAATGATTAATAATATTTGAGGCAAATGGGGTTATTAATAAATCAGTTGTTTTTAGCCGGTCAGTTGAAATGGTATTATAAAAAGAAGGAAGTTGTTCTTTAGCAGGGTGTTTCATCCTGGGTGAAAAAATGAAATTAAGAGCAATATAATCAAGTTCTCTTTCAACTAGTACCTCCATTAAATTATCGAACTTTTTATTGCCCGATTTATGTTTTTTTAACCATGGTTTTGCCTGTTCAGCAATTTTTTCAAGTTCAGGGAAAAAATCTTCAAATATGCTAAATGAGCCAAGAATATATGATTTTTTCCTGATAACAGATGTAAATATATACCATTTGCTTAAAATTTCATTTTCAATACTATTTTTGCCAATTAGAGTATAGGATGAGTCATTTACTTCTATATTCAGCTTATCGCCGGATTTAATATAAATTAAAATTGCATCTGATCTAACACTTTCCCCACCAAGAAGGTAAAACCCTTCTTTTTCCGGCTGGAACATGAAACCAAATTTCTTTTTTGAGTTAAGTTTTGAACTTGCAATAGCGAGCGACTTTCCTTCAACTATTTTTGAGAGGTTTATTTCCTGAAGCTTTGCTTTATTAAAGGTTCCGGATATTGAAGCAAATTCCAGGTCCTGCGACTTTGCTAATGTTCCGAAAACAAGAATTATGTATATGATTATAAACTTTTTCATCTGTTTATATTTAATTATTTTTAGATAAGATGTTATGTAACCTATATTAAAAATATAACATTAAATATCTGTCATTGTAAATGAAAGGGACTGTCCTAAAACAGCCTTTATTAGCTAAAAGATTCCAAGCAAGCAAAACCTAAAAGGCCATGTACAGCACCTTTTAAAAAGAATATATTAAAATTCAAAGGCTTGCTTTTTGTTATAAACTATAGCTTCACTTATTGTTTTTTGAACAGCCCCTTTCAATGTTAATAGCTATTTTGTATTTTGCTTTAAGCTACTGTTCCTGTTCATTGCCTCTTGAGAAAATGGCATAATAAATACATGCGAGCCTGGTTCAACAGTAAATGTCTCATATGTTTGGCCACCATCAAAACTAAACTCCTTTGAATAAGTTTTGGCATATTCCGGCTCGGTATTAAGCCTTTTCATATCCCACAACCTGTTATAGGTATGTGCAAATTCCCTGGCCCTTTCGTCAATTATATGTAAAACGGCTTCTTTAGAAGTTGTTGCTGTAAGCTCAGCATAATTTGCAGGAAGTATCCTATCAACCCTAAAATCATTTAATACAGCCATAGCGCCGTCAACCTCACCGGCCCTTGCCATACATTCTGCTTTTATTAATAACACCTCAGGCACACGCATACCAGCAACATTGTATTTAAAAGCATAATTTAAATAAGCAGGCTGCCCATACCATGTATTATAAAACAGGTAAGATATACGCACATCACTTGTTACATCATACCTTTCAACAGCTGTAGGACTTAGCATTGCCCAGTTAGGGATAAATGGGCTCATTCCACCTGCAAAATAATTGTGCTCGTTCATATCATAACCAACTTCTCCGCCACCGGTGTTATAATAAGCCACCATATCAAATACAAAATCGTTGTAAGTTAATGAAGTATTGGCAGCTTCAAGGGCTGCAGGGAAATTTTTCATAAAAAGGTGGACTTTTGCCAGAAATCCATAACCAAATGCTTTTCCAGGGTGGAAAGTATTTTCCGGGACATCAGGTAAATCATTCAATGCTTCGTTAATATCTCTAAGGATAAAATCATAAGCATCCTGTACAGTTGACTGGACAAGTTTTTGTTCCATATTAAACTCTTTCACCAAAAGTACCCCCCTATCTGAAGATGCAGTACTGCTTTGGTAATGTTTTGCATAAACATTTATCAGTACAAAATGATTGTAAGCCCTTAATATTTTAGCCATGGCAATAACTTCCTTTTTCCTGGTTTCATCACCTTCAGCATCCGGTACTCCTTTAATGATTATATTGTACCTGGAAATTCTTTGATAAAGTTTATCGTACCCGGCATCCAATTCCCAGAATGAAGCCCTGTCGTAATTCTCATCCCATAAAAAATTGGCTTTCTCTATCGGGTATTCATCGCCGGTAATCAGATAATCTGCAGTTGGCCACCTTTCATCTGTCAAATAACACAATTTATCGTTCCAAAAACTATGCAGGTTATCATCATTAAACATGAGGTTGTATTCTTCTACCTCTTCAAGTATTACTTGCCCTTTGGGTGTTATATCAAGATAATTGTCGCAGGCCGACAAAACCCCAAAAACCATTATTGCTAATATGTATATAATATTTTTCATTTGATTAATTTTTATTCACGAATTACACGAATTAACACAAACTTTTTTACACGAATTACACGAATATTTGTTTGTGTAATCAATAGTTGTACGTGTTAAATGTAGTATCATGAGTGATTTTATTTGTATATATTTTTTTAAATATTTTCAGGTAAAAACAGTACCGCCCTGTAAAAACCCGGGGTAGTACTGCTTTTCCAAAAATTATAGTTTAATATTTATACCAAGAACATAAGAAGGACGAATTGGCAGCTTTGTATAATTTGATGTTTTTACAGCAGAATACCATGGGTTGTTTACCTGGAAGTTAAGACGTACCATGTTTGTTTTAATCATTCGCGCCCACCTCTGTGACAAAGTATATGAAAATACAATATTACGCAAATGGATTGACGATGCATCCACTACATTAACATCTGCCAAACTCCAATGATCACTCCTTCCAGGAAGGTACGCATATGTTGACATTCTCGGTATTTCGGTATCGGTATTTTCAGGTGTCCACCTGTTAAGCATGTCACCGTGGACATTTCCGCCGGTACCCAATAATTTGTTATATAATGGCGTTACCGCATCCCTTTTAACATGACCGGTGTAAAAAACCAGCAAACCGCTAAGTTCAAACCCTTTGTACCTGATAACCGGCTGAAATGAGCCGTGCCATTTAGGGCTTGTCTGTCCCATATTAACCAAAGCTTCGTGATTTTGCATTGTCTCATTGGAAACAATAGTGTCGTTCCCGTCTTCTGTTAAACTATGAACTGAAGGATCACCCTCATCGGTTAAACCGGCATAACGATATGCATAAAGTGAACTATACGGTGCTCCAGAAACATAATAACCTTCCTTTAATAACTCATTGGCATAGGTAATTTCATAATCAACCTTTTCAACCATGTTTTTATTATAGGCCGCAGTAAAATTTGTTACTATTGACCAGTCTTTATTCCTTATCCAATTGTACGAAAGACTGAATTCAACCCCTTTGTTTGACATGGCCCCGTTATTTACTACACCTTGCCAAAAGCCCTGGGCAGGATCGAACTGTACTGTGGCCAACAAATCTTCGCCGGATCTTTTATATATGTCCACGCTACCGTTTAGCTTTCTTTTAAACAAACTAAAATCTATCCCTGCATTGTAGGTAGTGGTTTTTTCCCAACGTAACAATGGGTTTGGCGCATTTGTTATTGCTGTAACATCATATCCTGTCCAATAAGAATTTCCGACATATGCAAGCATGTATGGGGAGGTATTCCTGTCAACATTTCCACCAACACCATAAGATGCCCTGATTTTCAACATGTCAACCCAACTGATATCCATAAAACTCTCATCTGATGCCAACCATGAAGCGCCCAAAGACCATAGTGGGCGGTAGCGGAATTTTGGGTCGGTGCCAAACAGGTTGGCCTGGTCAATCCTGAAACTACCAGTCAGGGAATATTTTCCCTTATAAGTATAACCGGCATTTGCATACATTGAAATATATCTATCCATCTTCTCTTCCCTATTATCACTCGGCCCTTTATAGCGATAATAGAGACCATAGAGAGAACCCTGTACGCCTGTAGAAAGTGACCGCCAGTCTACTGGTATACTTTCAAGTGTTTCATCGTCGTAACCATAAATACCCGAACGGATTTCTTCGAATTTATTTTCCCTCATTTCAAAGCCTGCAAGTGCAACTACATCATGATCGGTACCAAATTTTTTGTTAAAATTAAGCTGGTTCCTTAAGGTATAGTTGAACCTCTTCCAGTCAGAGTTATAAAGCGAACCACCATCGGGCAATTGATAGTTGTAGTAGTTATATTCAGGCCCCCAGGGACTTTCAACATATTGGGCAAATTCATCAATTCCTTTGCGCATAATATAAGTATCTTCGTCATGGTAGGTTTTGGAACTAGTACCATACCACTCATACTGGAACATTGCATCGTACGAAAGCCAATCAGTAATTTTAAAATTCGCATTCAGGAACATCCTGGTATTAAAACTTTTCTCGTTTGTCGGGTTAGCGTCCAACTCGTCCAATTCGTTGTATTTTAGACTATACAAGCCTTCGGTATTTTCCATTATCTCAGCATCTGCCGGGTTAATATTATTGAGCCTGTAGACACGCTCTCCGTTTTCATCAACCAATTGCTCGTAAGGGTATGCACTCCACATACCAGAACCTCTTGGTAATGCAGGGTATTTGTTTTTCCCAAAAATTGCGTTTAACCCGTAATTAACATTTAACCAATTAGTAACCTTCAGGTTGTTTTTAAAAAACAGGGTGTATTTTTCTGAGTTGGAATTAATTTGTGCACCTTTATTGGTTAAAGCATTAATTGAAAAAACAATACCTGATTTTTCACTACCAGAACGGAACGACAGGTTATACTGTTGCTTTAGCTGATTTTGCAAGGCATGTTCAAAATATTGGTTGCTATAGGGAGTCCCGCCCTTCAGGTTTTCTATGGCAGCCATTGCCTCGGCTTCGGTCATATTGCCCCTGGCCATTTCAGCATAATAAGCATAAACAGGGCTGTAAAGGTTGTGCCCCATATCCAGATTATCGAAATAACCAACCGGATCTGCAATAAATGAAGGATCATTTTCTAAATATTGTTTTTCATAATCAATATAATTGTTTATTGACAATTGATTTAAGTGAGAGTTGTCGTATTTTGGCGTAGAGATAAAATTTGACGAAAAATCAACTTCTGTTTTGTTTGCTTTAGCCGATTTGGTAGTAACCACTATTACGCCATTTGCCGCCCTGGCTCCGTAAATTGAAGTAGCAGCAGCGTCTTTAAGAACCGTTATTGATTCAATATCGTTTGGGTTAATGTCGTTCAGGGCATTATAACCAGAATTGTTAAACTGGCCTTCTGCAGGCAGGCCATCTATAACCACCAAAGGTGTCCTGATGGCATTAAACGTGCTTAGCCCCCTGATTTCAAAATTGTTGCCGGAACTCTTTACACCGGCTACTTTGCCTTCAAGCAATGAGCTTACACTAGAACTGTAGGAAGTTTCAAGGTCTTCATTCGTTACCAAATCATAGGAACCTGTTGAACGTTCTTTTGAAATAGTTGAATAACCTGTTACATATACTTCTTCAATCATCTGGTCAGAATTTTCAAGAACAATATTAAGGTTTTGCTCACCATTCCATATTACGTTTTTTTTCACCATTCCAACAAATGATACTTCAAGCGAAACATTATCTTTTTGGTCTACATATAATACAAATTTTCCATTCAGGTTAGTAATTACTGCTGCTGTTGTACCGACAACTACGACAGTAGCACCGGGCAATGGACTTCCTTCGACATCTATAACCGATCCTAATATTTTTATTGAGTCTTTTAAGCTTGTAGATTGGTATAAGATATTTTGTGCCATATTTTTTGGCATTAATAAAATTTGCCGGTCAACAACAAAAAAATCAGTTTCTGTGCCTTCAAATATTTTGTCTAAAATATCTTTTATGCGGATATTATTAACATTAATATTTACTTTCCTATTAACATCAACAAGTTTTTGGTTAAACATGAAATAAAACTCGCTTTGTGTTTCTATTTCATCCAGAACTTTTTCAACGCTAACATCTTGTAAATCAAGCGATAGCTTTGTGTTTTGAGAATATGAATTATCTGCAAACACCTGTGCTATACTTAATACAGTAAAAAACAGAATTAGTCTCATTGCTAAAAATTGTTTGGAGCAGGTTAAATATTTTATACCCGCCCACAAGGTTTTCCATAATTTTTTCATAATTTTGTAAATAAGTGGGTTAATAAATAAATTTTTTCCTCGCTAGAGAAAGTTTAAATTTTTCCTACTGACAAACGGGAAGGTGCTCCAACACCCTTCCGTTTTTTTTGTTTTGGTAACTCATTTTATTATGAGATTACCTTATTTTTCATCTGTTTATTTTTTATTGTTTTTATTTGTCAGATGGAACCGCAAGTTTAAAATAATCATTCCCTTGGGTGTTAATAACCTTTAGCTCACGAACACAATTAAAGTAATAATAGATTGTGAGTAATTATTTTTAACATGCTTGTTTCATCTGTTTATTTTTTAATAATTTTATATGGCCGGATAGCCTGTTCCGCTACTGCGGAAGAACATCCACACACTAAAAGTTCCATGCATCCAGACTTTTTATACCTGATAATCATTTTTGTGTGTTTAAACCAATCATGGATGTTTCATAAGCAAATGTTTTAGTTAATAATATATCGTTAGTTTTAAATTGTTGTTAATAATTTGTTATGCCTTTACCTGGTACAATCCTGTATGCAAAATCAGGCATTATTCTTTTTTTAGAAATAGTATAATTTCTTTTTTCGTGAATACACCATCTTCTGTTTCTCGTTGTTTTACTAAATAATCAATTGGGGATGTTAATTTTAGCAACCGAAGTATTTCATCAATTGTTTCATCCTGGAATGTTGCCCTGTACCTATAATCTTCAATTTCTTTGTCTTTCACTATTATTTTTATGTTATACCATCTTTCAAGCTTTTTAAATACTTCACTCATTTTCTCGTTACGCATAATTAATTTTCCCTCTTTCCAAGCAGTAATTTTTTCCGTCTCCACATTTTTTTCTTTTATCAGTTCAGGTTCTTCTCTTGATATACTGACCTTATCATCGGGCTTTAGTTCTGCAATAAGTTTTGTTTGGCCTTTTGTTTTTCTGTTAACAACTACTTTTCCTGATTCAAGCGTAATATCTACAAATTTATCATCGTGATATGCACGTATATTAAATTTAGTACCCAATGCAACTACATCAACACCCAATGCATTCACTACAAAAGGTACTTTAGGGTTTTCAACTACATCAAACCAGGCTTCGCCAACAAGCTCCAGATTTCGTTCATTACCTGAAAATTTCACAGGGAATTTTAATGTTGAACCGGAATTTAACCATCCGCTTGAACCATCCGGCAATGTAAAATGAGTCCTGGCACCTAATGGTGATAAAATTTCAGCATAAGCTGTTTTTTGGTTTGGCAAATCCCCATAATCCACCAAAGTATTTTGATTGTACATATAAACTGCATACAATAAAACAGGGATTATAAATATGGCCGCAATTCTTGAAAAATAGAAAACTGCTTTGTTTATAAATAATTGATTGTTTTGTTTGTCGAAATTTTCTAAATGTATTTGATGGTGAATTTTGTTTAAAATTTTTTCCGTGGTTCCATCAATGTCAATATTTTCGTGATCAAGTTCATCCCAATGTTTTTTCAGGACGAAACTAAGTTTTTGCTCAAAAGCATAGTCAACAAACCAGTTGATTACTTTTTCTTTTTCAGGCTCGGTACAAGTTTTATTAAAAAACTTTTTGATTAGTTCAATATCTACTTTGTTTTCTTTATTCATTATTATTCATTAAAGTGTTCCGGTAAAATTTAATAATTATTTTCGACGGAATTTTTTAACTTAAGCATTAGTCGTTTTAGTTTATTAGTTATATCCCGCTGGGCGGGTTTACACCTAGTCAAAAATCGTTTTTTTTTTATAAAAAAAGCATCGCTTAACATAAGCGGGTATAAATCAGTTGTATAGGTGTTGAAAAAAATAGTAAAATGTCACGTATTTATAAAAAGATATATTATTGTTTGTTGTTAATAAAATACAGGCTTTATTTAATATTTATGCATTATTCAGGTTAAGAAGCCCCTCTCTCTTATAACTGAAAGAGGGGCGTTGAAATAATTATTATTAATCTAACCAAATCTATTTAAATCTTAAATATAATTTTCCGGGTTATCAGTCCCGTAATATTGTAACCATTTATTTAATCCATATATAAGTAATATCCCGCTAAGGCATTTTACACCTAGTCAAAAATCGTTTTTTTTTGAAAAAAATGAAGCGCTAATTGTAATGTGCAGATTGAGAGCGTGTTACTGATGTAAGAAAAAATGGGGTTTCAATGAAATTTAATCAACTATCCTTTATTTCTTTTCCCATTTATCCATTTTGTATCCACAATCAGGGTAGGTACCACCGCTAATGCCATTAACTTAACACATTTTTTTATTTTCGATATGCGATTTCCGATTATTTGACTTACGATGTTTCCCAAAAATCGAGTAATCTAAAATCACTAATCGTAAATCATTTTTTTCTTAAGTTAATGGCATTAGTACCACCGCCCCAAAGGACTTCATTTAAGCTTTGGAGCCATCGCCAATATGCCTGTTTAATTCCACATTTGGGGCAATAAACTTTTTTAAAATTCATCCCCCACTTTTTTAAAAATTTATTTTTCATCTGTTTATATTTAATTATTTTTAACTAATCAGCTACCTTAATATCAAATGTAGAAATTAAAGACAGGGCATCCCAAACATTTAATCCGTTTTTGATTGTTGTATCTATAACAGGCCTTATATCGGTAGTTTAGAATAATTGTGGTAATTTTCACACATATAATAAACAGTAAGGAATAATTATGTATGCTATTCCGAGTATAAATTATGCCACAGATTAGTTACCATATCTTTTAATTTGGAAATTAATTAAATTATATGGAAATCAGGATGCCACCGGCAGAAGCTAATAATCCAGCACCAAGTGCAGCGGGCAAGGAAGTAGTTCCAGCTGTTGCTAAACCACCAAGTGCACCTACAAATACTGTTATTCCTGCTTTATTTCTGATTTTCTTCCCTGTATTTCTTAACCCCCCCTATCATTAGAGACCAAACCCTGTCAGGTAAATTATTTACAAATTCTTTATTAGCCCGGCCTTCTTTACTGAATTTCTTTTTCATTGCATCCTTAAGTCCTTCAATATGTTCAGGGTGTTCTTTCAAAATTGCCTGAAAATTTTTATTACTAAAATATACAATACTCTCTATATATTCATTAATCAAAGGGCTGATATTTATTTCATCGCCTGATTTTATTGAATATATTAAATTGAAATTTATTGTGTCCAAATCAATATATTTATACGCTCTTTTATAACCAGATAACATTATTTGAGCTTTTCTTTTATCTTCTTCAGGACTTGTAATTTTTAATTGGCTTTCATCAACTTTCAGATAAGGCAAGTCTTTTTCCGGAAGTTTGTTAACAATTATTTTAGGGGAAATATTAACATTATTTGTTTGTTTACAAGAAAAAAATACAACCATTAATATTAAAAGTGCATGTTTAAATTTATTCATAATATTTATTTTTTCAGTTTATAATTAATTAAACGATTTATAAGCTTTTAAACTGCTATATTTTGCAGGTTAAATAGCCCATAATAATTTGTAAATTACCAATGCATATGTTCTATCCAGCCAATCAAAGTGTTACCTGGGCCGGTATTAAAATGCAAATGCAATCTGACGTAAGCGGGGTTATCTGTGAATCTAGTAAATTGCTCACTGTACCTATCAAAAGGACCAATAAGATAAATGGTCGTCATTGATTCTCCATTAGTGTATATGGTAAAAAGATTAAAATGCGTACTTAAAAAGCTAACATAACGGCCATCAATATAACCACCAGGCGTCGTAGGCGAAACATCATAACAGAGATATTCTTCATAAGAATCAATTTCTCCTGGGAAAAGATAAGACCATCCAGAATAACTTGATTTTTGTGAAACATTTAAATCTATTTCACAATCACTTTCAGGGTAAGCCACAGTAAAAAGTATCAATTTCTCTTCAATTTGGCTTTCATCCAGATAGCTTTGTTCCGACAAGTCTATTATGCCATAATTTAACCTGGCCAGGCTGGCATCAGTGGCGCCTGCATCGTATCCGAAATCAAAGTCCACACCATGTTTTTTTGCCGCCTCATAAATAGTCTGGCCGGCATCGCACAAAAACTCAAACTCATCGTTTTCCGTGATAAGTTTCACGTGGTAGCTTTGGGCACGGACGCCAATTATTGCTACCATCAACAAAAAAATAAAATTGGTTTTCT
>JBDLJL010000033.1:0-37045 GCA_039714415.1 Bacteroidota bacterium | reverse complement strand
AAATCAAAATAATAGCTTAACGAAATTTGCTTCTGAAAACAACTAAATATATATTATTCTTTTTTTTGGTACTTTTTTTATTTTCCTGTAGCCCAATTAAATATATTCCTGAAGGTGAGTATTTCCTTAAAGGTTACAAAATAGACTCTGAAAATAAAGAGGTTTTAAATTTTGATATTGACAATTATGTAAAACAAAAACCCAATAAAAAAGTTTTAGGTGTATATATTTATGCAAGAGTTTACAACATAATTGATCCGGTAAAAGAAGCCAAACGTGAAGAAGAGAGAATACCAAAGGAAGAGGCAGTGAACAGAGAAAGACTGGCAAAAGGAAAGGATCCTAAAGAAAAATCTCACTTTACTCGTTGGCTTCGAAAAATTGGGGAAGAACCTGTATTGTATAGCGCTTTACAATCACGAAACTCATCAAAGCAAATTGAAACCTTACTACATAATAAAGGGTTCTTCACAGCTGAAGTAACCGACAGTGTAAAATTTGCAGGTAAAAAAGCCAGTGTTAGCTATCATATACAACCCGGCAAACCCTATAAGGTAAAAAGTTTTAAAGACAGTATTAACGATAACAATATACGGAAACTTGTGCATGACCATTTTGCACAAAACCCGGTAAAGACAGACATTAATCTGGTTGGAGATAATTTTGCCAAACTAAGAAATTCAATATATCAACTATTATTAAATAATGGCTATTATAAATTTTCGAAAGAATACATTTTTTTTGAGATTGACACTTTAGCAGGTAATCATCAGGCAAATATCACCATGACCATCAAAGACCCGGTATCTGTTGACCCCGGTGGCAATACCATTGAATTATCACATGAACAATATAAACTTGATAAATTCTTTATTTACCCTGATTATGAACCTAAAGATATAATCAAAAAAACAAAGAATACGCCTATTACTCATGATACAATACCCGTTCAGGAAAATGTTTACTTTCTTATCAACAAAAAAAACAAGTACAGAAAATCGGTTCTTCTACGGGGTCTGGTTGTTAAACATGGCAGTTTATATGAGGAAGAAAAAATTCAATCCACTTTTAGCTATTTTGGTTCATTGGCTAATTTCCGTTTAATCAATATTGATTTTGATGAAAATACTAACTTTACCGATACCAGTGAAAATAAGCTAAACAAACTAGACACCCATATTAAATTGACCCCCAGCACACCACAATCATTTACTATCGAGATGGAAGGAAATACTACTTCTGGAAGATATGGGATGGGTACCAATTTAAACTACCAACATTTAAATATTTTTGGTGGTGCTGAAATATTAAATGTTCAATTTAAAGTAGAATTAAACAATCAAGATCCCGGCGTTGGAGTTGAAGAGAGAGAAAATTATTTCAGTGAGACAGAATATGGGGTAAATACCTCAATACAATTTCCTAATTTAATTTCCCCGTTCAACACAGATAATATATCACGAAAATATTTCCCAAAAACAAGGTTTGCACTTGGATACAATTTCAGGAATAATGACAATTACAAAAGGACCATTTTTAGCACATCCTATGGTTACAATTGGCGATCAAATGAACTATTTACTCATGAACTCAACCCCTTAGAATTTAATTTTATAAAATTAAAGGATATAAGCCCATCACACCTAAAACAACTCTATGAAACCCAGCAATTTAAGGAAAAATATGACCATGTTATCCTGGGTAGCTCGTACTCATTCACATTGAATACACAGGATATTAAAAAAAACCGGGATTTTTTATATCTTAAGTCAACTACAGAATTTGCCGGGAACCTTCTTAACCTGGCACACAGCATAATTAAGCCTGACAAACTTGGTTCAGGTGACTATCAGAAAGAAGTACTCCAAATTATTGCCGATAATGATACAACCAAAACCCCAGAAGATGCTATTGAGTGGGTCAACTTTAAAGTTGATTCTGTAAATAATGCAGATCCTGCGTTTTATACAATTTCAGGCTTACCCTATGCACAGTTCTTAAAAACTGAGATTGATTTTAGGTACTATAATATCTTAAACTCTAAAAACGAGTTGGTATACCGAATTAATACAGGTATAATTATTCCTTACGGAAATTCATATTATGCGCCCCAGGAAAAACAATTCTTTTTAGGAGGTGCCAGCAGTATGCGTGCCTGGCAAGCGAGAACTTTGGGTCCTGGTTCTTATTCCGATTTTGTGCAAATTTACCAGTATGGTGATATTAAACTGGAAATGAATATTGAGTACCGTTTTAAACTTTTTTGGATGCTTGAAGGGGCTCTATTTTTAGATGCCGGAAATATTTGGTCGTTTAAAAATGATTACAATACAGACGATAAAAAAAATTTCAAATTTAATGAGTTTCACAAAGAAATTGCCCTGGGTACAGGAATTGGCTTCCGCTTTGATTTCTCCTTTTTCATAATCCGATTTGATTTTGGATTAAAATTGCATGATCCTGCCCAAGTGATCGGTGATAGATGGTTAAACATCAGCCAATTTGAGGATAGGGACTGGACATTCAATTTTGGTATTGGATATCCGTTCTAATTAATTTCTGCAAAAAAACACCAAATACTGCGTTATTCTCGTCTTAATTTCCAGTCATTTACAAGAGTAAACTTCTAAAAATTAAGACTTCGAAAGCCTTGTCTTTGTCGTTTTCTTATCAGAAATTTAGAAAATGTATAGTTCTATTAAAAATACGAACTTTTTTAACCAAACACCCAACTTTATAGACATACTCTAAGCTTCAAGAGAAAAATTATTCTGACACAAAAAAAGCCTTGCTTTATATAGCACCAGAGTATTAATTTGATTAATAAGTCAAAACAAAAAATCATCATGATTCATCAAACTCAATTAATTCTTTACGTTTCTGAGCAGGATAAAAGCAAAGAGTTTTACAAAAAAATTTTGCAATTGGATTCTATACTTGATGTTCCCGGAATGACAGAGTTTGATTTGGGTACAAACACTAAATTGGGTTTAATGCCCGAAACTGGTATTGCCAAAATATTACAATCAAAAGTACCCCACCCTATATTTGGAAATGGTATCCCCAGATGTGAAATCTATTTGTCGGTTGATAAGGTTCAGCCTTATATAAACAGATCAATTGATAATGGAGCTAAATTAGTCAGCCCTCTTAAAAATAGGGATTGGCGTGATAGAGTTGCTTATTTTGCTGATCCTGATGGACATATTATTGCTTTTGCGGAGAAAAAAGACAGCTAAATTTGAGTCTCGGCTGAGACAATTGTCGCTTTAATAGACCAAATTGGTTTCAAATTGCTCTCCTTAGCCTATTTTAAACTAATCAACCGTAATTTCATCAACAAACAACCAGGATTTTTCACCGGCCCCGGAATGCCATTCAGGACATGTTTTTAATGCTTTTACTTTTACTTTCAGATAATTTGCTTTTTGCAATTCTGTTTCCAGCTTAAACCGTTTAATTATTATTCCCTTTTCTTCGGCTGGCACATTATTTTTAATAACACCGATTGAAATAAAATTTTCACCATCATCCGAAATTGAAAATTCCACCGAATTTGGTAGAAATATCCATGATTTCTGGTTTTGGTAACAACCTACCGAAAGTTTAGCAAAGTCTAGACTTTTTCCAAAATCAAGAACAACTTCCATATCATATCCATCAAAACCTTGCCAATAGCCATCATTATGTGAATCCGTCCCGGTCATTCCATCTGTAAGGTTTAGTTCGGCCTTTGCTTTATATTTTTCATCATAAAGTTCAGCATAAACCACTTTTGCCCCCATTGCTTTATGTTGAGCAATCAATTTTTCTGACGGGTTTCCAATAATCTTGCCTTTATCGACAAGTACGGCTTTAAGGGTTAATGTTTCAGAAATAGTTATCGGCGAAGAATAGACAGGAGATTCAACTGTTGGGGCATTACCATCAAGGGTATAATGTATTTCCGGATTATAGCGTTCATTATAAAATTCAACCAATATACTATCACCTGAAAATAAAGGGTTAATATCAACCTTTGTTGTCCCCTTACTATAGTTCACATCCATATATTTATAACGGATAAATTGTTTTTGCATACGCCTGTTAAAATTATCCCAATCCTTTTTTTCTTTAGGTGACCAAACAACCTCTGCTAATGCAGACATCCTTGGAACTGACATATACTCCACCTGCTTTCCATCATAAATATATTCTGTCCAAACATTAGCCTGTGCACCCAAAATGTGTTTTGCTTCCTGCTCTGTTAATTCATCGGGAATGGGTTCGTAACTATAAACCTTTTTCAAAGTTGTATATCCGCCAATAGCAACAGGCTCAATCTTCTTATCGCCCTGATAATGATCAAAATAACAATAAGAATTGGGTGTCATTACCGCATCATGTCCCGATTTTACTGCGGCTATCCCACCCCTAATCCCACGCCAGGACATCACCGTTGCTTCAGGCGCCAAACCTCCTTCCAAAATTTCATCCCAACCTATAAGTTTACGGCCTTTACTTACCAGAAATTTTTCAATTCTTTTAATAAAGTAAGATTGCAGTTCCTCCACATTACCAAGTCCTTCAGTTTTGATTCTTTTTTGGCAATGTTTACACTTTTCCCAGTTTGTTTTTGTTGCTTCATCACCTCCAATATGTATATATTCTGATGGAAAAAGATTCATTACTTCTGTTAAAACATCTTCAAGGAATAAAAATGTACTGTCTTTTCCGGCACAATAAATATTGGTAATTGGCCAAACACTTCCTGGTGGCACAGTAATAGATTCATTAGTGCAAGAAAGTTGAGGATAAGCAGCAATTGCAGACATTACATGTGCTGGCAATTCAATTTCAGGTATTATGGTCACATAGCGATCTTTTGCATAAGCAACAATCTCTCTAATATCTTCCTGTGAATAAAAACCACCATAAGTTGCTTTTTCATCAGGTTTTTGTGCTTCCCGCTTAAACCATATTTTATCTTCACGATCAACACGCCATGCTCCAATATCCGTAAGTTTAGGATATTTTTTAATTTCTACTCTCCAACCCTGATCATCAACCAAATGCCAGTGGAAAACATTCATTTTGTTAAATGCAATCAGGTCAATATACTTTTTAATAAACTCTTTTGGGAAAAAATGCCTTGATACATCCAGATGCATTCCTCTATAACTAAACCTGGGTTCATCTTTTATTTGTACAGCAGGAATAACGATATCAATATTTGCGCTTTTTTCATCGCCATAAAGTTCAGCGGGCATTAATTGCAATAAAGTTTGCAATCCATAAAATAAACCTGCCGGTTTCGATGCCTGTATAATTACTTTTTCACCGTCAGCATTTAGGGTATATGCTTCACCATTAAGCTTATCATCAGCAACCAGCTTAAAACCAATATAATTAGACTTATTATCAAAAGCATTATTAACTTTAATTTTAGGGGAAAAGCCTTTGACATTATAAATGGCCTTTGACAAAAAGCCAACCAGGTTCTTCAGTGCCTGATCATCATTATTAAGAAGCAAAACAGTATTTTCATTTACTGCAAAACTTCCTTCACCTGTGATCAAATTGACAGGTGCCGGAATAATTTCAATTTCAGGAATAGCACTTTTTTGCATGTTATTGCTACATGATACCATAAAAAAAACACTAATCAGGATGATAAAACTTGATGCTGTTTTCATATTGTTAAAATTATTAAATTGCTCTATTGATAATATTTTTATAGCCACAAATGCACGAATTTATTTTTTTGACTTTTGTACTATACTCACTCCTCATTCAACTCAAGTAACCGATCAATATATTCACGATGATTTGCCAAACGAGGAACCTTATTTTGTCCCCCTAAACGTCCTCGTTCTTTAAGCCATTTATAAAATAATCCTTGTTGAGCAACTTCAATTTTTGGAGATGCAAGAGAAATATTTTTATATCTTTTTGCTTCGTAGTCTGAATTCACCGCTTTCAGCGTATTATCCAATATATCAGCAAATTGTTCTAAATTATCAGGCATTTTAGAGAACTCGAACATCCATTGATGCCCCCCATTACGCTCTTCACTCATAAAAATAGGTGCCGCTGTATATTCTTTAATTTCAGCACCTGTTCTCTCGCAGGCTTTTTTAAGAGCAGTTTCAGCATTATCAATAATAAGTTCTTCACCAAAAGCATTTATAAAATGCTTTGTACGTCCTGTAATTTTTATCCTAAAAGGATATTTTGAGGTAAATTTTATTGTATCACCAATCATATATCGCCACAAACCACCATTTGTTGAAATAACCAAAGCATAGTTTTTGTTCAGTTCCACCTCGTCAAGACCAATAGTTTCAGGATTTTCCTGATCAAATTTATCCATTGGTACAAATTCATAGAAAACGCCATAATCCAGCATCAGTAACATACCGTCGGCCTCAGGATAATCCTGTATGGCAAAAAACCCTTCAGATGCATTGTAGGTTTCAAGGTAATTCATTTCATTTGAGTTAATTAAGCTCTTAAACTGATCCATATATGGGGTAAAACTTACACCTCCATGCACAAACAATTCAAGATTAGGCCAAACTTCCATCAGGTTACTTTTACCCGTGATTTCCAGAATCCGTTTAATCAACACCATTGTCCATGATGGCACACCGGAAATATTGGTAACATTTTCATTAATAGTAGCCTGTGCCATTAACTCTATTTTCTGCTCCCATTCGTCCATTAAAGCAATTTTCTTTGCAGGCGTTTGAAGTAAACGTGCCCAAAAAGGAAAATTTTCGATTAAAACAGCCGATAAATCGCCATAATATATTTCATTTTCATAACGATTAATTTGCTGACTTCCTCCAATAGCCAAAGCTTTACCAGTAAAAATACTTCTACCCGGAAAATTACTGGCATATAACACAATAACATCCTTACCGCCCCTAAAGTGACATTCTTCCAAAGATTCCGGGCTAACCGGAATAAATTTGCTTTTATCAGCTGTTGTTCCTGATGATTTTGCGAACCATTTAATATCCGTGGGCCACAACACATTTTGTTCACCCTTTCTAATCCGGTCAATATATTCTGTAAAACCATCATATGTACGTATAGGAATACGTTCTTTGTATTTTTGCGAATTTGAGATGGAAGTAAAATCGTATTTCTTCCCAAATTCCGTATTCTGTGCAGATTTCAACAGGTTAAATAATTGCTCCTGCTGAACATCTACCGGGTACTTTTCAAAAAGCTCAATCTGGTTCATCCTTTTTATGGTTGCCCAGGATATTATTGAATGTATTATGGCCATATTCTAAATTTTAGGAAACTTTAATCTAATACTACAAGTTACGAGTTGCGAAGCATGTATCAAACCTGCAACTCGCAACAAAATCCTTTAACGATAAAGACAACATTGAATTTAAATAATGTGTTGGTAAAAGTTGGCTTCTAAGCGTATAAATCATATCCCAAATAATTTTTTATATTCACCCTGTATATAAATATCCAACCATTGATAATATTCCTGCACCTGTTTTTTCGACCAACCATTTTTGCGCCAATCGGCCAATTGTTTATAGGTCTTTTCAAACAACTTATCATTAACAGGTATTAATTTTTGCATAATGCCAGTTTCCTGATAATTATAAAGTACATTTAGCTTTAAATAATCTTTTCCATGACCTCGTTTTACCGGAAAGCATAATTCTTTTAGTTTTAAGGCTTTATAACACAAAGGGGCATCTTCTAATTTATCATCATACAGGACAATCTCTGGTAGTTTATTTCCACCTTTAATCCATACCGGAACAACAGCCGAGGTAAGTGAAAAACCAAGATAAGCCCACATGGTTGTAAATTCAGGATTTTCGTCTTTTTTTACTCCACAAATTACCGTCGCAGATGAAGTTCCTGAACGAGGAATATAATCAATAAAAGGAACAAATTTAGTATTTTTTTCCGAGGGTGGATTTTGCTTTAAATCGTCATCTAACAAGGAATGATACAAACTTTGAGAAACTTGCTGGAGTATAAACTTCTCTGTTAAATTATTTTCGGCTGATGCCTGATAAAAAAGTTTTTCAGCTGTTAAATATCTAAAATACCCATGACCTTTATCAGGTGTACCCTCAAAAGAGTAATTTGTGCGAATAACATAACCCATAGGGGCGATTGTTGGATCGTTTACGTCAATTTTCTCTATTTTGAAATTTCCAAGTTCAAAATAGGCTGCACCACCATTAGCATCAATAACACCATAATTAGATGCCAGCCTAGTAGGTTTAGGCAAACTATTTAATAAGTTTTCAAAATCCTCAATGTTTTTACATGTCTGCAACGCCTGTTTCATTAAACGTCCTTCTAAATCTGAAAGTTTTGTTGTGTCATCAGGTTCATTAATATTATATGAAGCAGTATTCATTATCGCAAAACCTGCCTCGTTATAACCTATCCAAACACTTTCCCCCTTTGTATCAACTGAATTTACCAAGCCAATGTATTTGTATTTCCCATCTGAAAAGTACATCAATTTATTCTTTAAAAAGTCCGTATCACGGTTTTTCCACATTAAAGGACGGCCATCTTTAGTGTATTTACCAGAGATAATAATGGAAGTACAGGAATTTACCTGATAATAAGCACTAAATATAAAAATTACTAATAGTAAAAAACGTTGTATCATAACTTATATATCTTTAATGTGTTTTTGATTGCACAAAGTTAAAAATACTTATTAATTTTAAAGTAGCTTCAATAATAATAGTTTTTCTAAGAATTTCATACATAATTCAAAGTTTATTTATATTTTTACAGCTTAGGAGTGCTAAACTATTGATTAGCGTTTAGCAATTAATGTAATTAACCGTTATAAAATAATTTTTAAGCACATGGATGTTGATGTTGATCTTCATGTAAGTTTATTTGATTTTCTTATTTCAGGCATCATGATATGGGGGATATATAAAGGCTATGTACAGGGCTTTATCATTCAAGCCATTGCCCTGTTTGTATTACTTGCAGGAGTATTTGTTGGGCTCAAACTTTCCGTTTCATTTTATGATGCAATTATTGATAAATCAACCGTTGCATTGCCCAATTTCCCGGTAATTATGTTTGCCATAATATTTGGCATTATTGTTTTTGCGTCAAATTATGTGGCACTAATAGTACAAAAACAAGTGGACTCTATTCCAAAAACAATAACAACCCGTATATTAGGTGCCTTCTTTGGTGGGATTAAATATATGTTCATTATAAGTATTGTACTCCTCTTTGTTGACCGGATAGATAAAAACTTTGAAATTGTTACTAATAGAGAAAAAACAAGAACAGCACTTTACAAACCTTTTTTAAATTTTGCGCCAACCATTTTACCACGTTTAAAATTTCAGATGCAAGAGCCGGAACTAATGGATATTCCTGAGATTGACCTTACTGATCTTGAAGATTAATACCTTACTTTTTGCCTTTAGTGATTTTATGAGATTACTTTAACTTGATTATCATATACCTTGATCAAACATATCTATCAGTAGCCCCGACCTTTAGATTGGGGAGAGTTGTAGTTTATTTCCTCCTCCCTCAAAATTTGGAAGGTTTTATTTTTTAATTTCTTGGGCAACACATAAAAAAATATAAAATTTATGAAGTATAAATACAAATGGCTGTTATTTGATGCTGATGGCACATTACTAAATTATAATCGATCTGAAAAACATGCATTATCTGAAGCATTAAAAGCATTTCAAATAGATAATAAAACAAGCTTCCTTGAAAAATATCGTAAAATAAATGCTAATTTATGGTCAGAATTAGAAAAGGGCAGTATTACATCAGAAAAACTACGTGTAAAAAGGTTTGAAGTTTTATTTAATGATTTAAATCTAGATATTAACCCTACCACCTTTAGTAAAAAATATTTGGATGCACTGGGGCAAACAGGGTTTCTTATTGATGGAACACGTGAATTATTGAATGAATTAAATGGAAATGTAAATCTGGCAATAATTACCAATGGTATTAAAAAAGTTCAAAACAACAGATTACACAAAACTAAATTAAATAAATATTTTGAACATGTTATTATTTCAGAGGAGCTAGGTGTTGCTAAGCCTGATAGATTATTTTTTGAGCATACGCTGAATAAAATTAATTTCTATAACAAAAAAGAAATTCTAATTATTGGAGATAGTTTAAACTCTGACATTTTAGGTGGGAACTATTCCCATATTGATACTTGCTGGTATAATCCAAAGAATAAAAAAAATAAAACAGGTATTAAACCAACTTATGAGATTACTAATTTGATGGATATTATTGACATAATATCTAAATAAATAAACTTTCAACAAAGTAACTTTCAATAATTTTATTACCTATATAATAAATAAAGACAAATTAAATAAGAATATAAAAAACTCTTAAACGACATAATTATAACCATTAGCCTGCTTTCTCAACCCTGATAATTTTTACCGGACAAAGTTCCTCGGCTTCCTTATTAGCTTCAAATTCATCATCACCAACAACCAAAGTGTAAATTTCTTTTTTGCCCTTGGCTGAAATAAGATCACTTTTCCCGTCTTTTTCATTCATGTGCCAGCGGTATGGCGCCACTTCGTTGCAATAGCCACAGCCTATACAATTTGTTCTATGGTGGATGATTCGAACCATATCTTATTTTAGATTGATGATTTTAGATTAAACTATTAATAATCAGCATTTTAATACGACAAGCTTTGTGCCTACAAGCTTCTAATAATTAACACTTTACAAAATTTTTAAAACTATAATTTATCATTAATCAAATACCGGAAATAAAAAAAGAGACCAGTTAATGGTATTGCAACATTTTCAAATTTCCCTTATCTAATTACCAATACACCAATTACCAATTATTACACACTAACTACTTTATATAATTTATCAGCCCTGCGAACTTTTTCATCAATCGGGACCGAAATGGTTTGTCCTTTATATGCCTCATCAGTATTTTTCAGATCAACCCTTATTTCCTTAACATGGGTTTGAATAACACCCGTTGTAGGCCCGGTAATTAATATTTCATCGCCAACTTTTAAACTCCCTGATTGAATTTGAAATTCAGCGACTTTTATTTTACCAAAATAATTGGTTCCCTTACCAATATATTCTTTTGTTTTGGTAGCTTTTGATCCGTAATCCTTGCTCCACTCACCTATTTTTCTTCCCAAATAATAACCATCCCAAAATCCACGGTTAAAAACGGTTGCCAGCCTTTTTTCCCAAGCTTTAATTTTTTCAATGGTATAATCATCATTAATACAGGCATCAATGGCCTCATTATAACAATCACAAACAATCTTTACATATTCTGCCGGACGGGCCCGGCCTTCAATTTTGAGCACTTTTACACCTGCATTTAATATTTTATCAACGAAACCAATGGTGCTTAAATCTTTAGGCGACATGATATATTCATTATCAACTTCCAGTTCATAACCCGTTTCCTTTTCAGTAACTACATAAGCTTTCCTACATGTTTGCAAGCAAGCCCCCCTGTTTGCAGAGGAGTTTTGCTCATGTAAACTCAAATAACATTTCCCTGAAACCGCCATGCAAAGTGCACCATGTGCAAAAATTTCTATACGTATAAGCTCACCAGCCGGACCTTTTATTTGTTCCTTTTCAATAGTTTCGGTAATTTTTGCGACCTGTTTTAAACTTAATTCCCTTGCAAGTACCATAACATCAGCAAAATGGGCATAAAACTTTAAAGTTTCTATATTACTGATATTTACCTGGGTTGAAACATGAAGTTCAACACCTTTTGTTGATGCATAATTAATTACTGCCTGATCTGAAGCAATTATAGCAGTAACACCACTAGCCAGGGCAATGTCAACCAGTTGTTTCATTAATCGCACATCATGATCGTAAATAATGGTGTTTACCACCAAATATGACTTTATATTATTTTCCCTGCAGGTTTTTACAATCTGTTGTAAATCATCTGTAGTAAAATTATTAGTTGATTTGGCACGCATATTTAGTTGCTCTACACCAAAATATATTGAATCTGCCCCACCCTGAATAGCCGCCATTAATGACTCATATGAACCTACAGGTGCCATCAGTTCAATCTCTTCCCTTTTTATATTCATGATCAAAACTACATTACTTAATTTTAGATCACCAAATAAACCTTCTTTCGTTGCATTACAATCCAAAAATAAATTTGGTATCTAAATTTTAAATTGCAAAATTAGAATATTCTTTGCAGATTTGTTTGATTTATTTTAAAGAAATTAATATCCTTAAATATTTTGGCCCCGTATAAGTAAAAATGGTAAAAGGGAAATTCATAGAAGGACAAACTTATCAGTTTAGATACGTAAAAAAGATTACTACGGATGAAGATTTTTTTGTATTTGAAGATTTTTCGGGTGAACGTTACCTGACACCCGCTTATTACTATGAAAGCTACAACTTTGAGACTGGAGCTTTAATTAATTGCCTTGTAACAAGGATTGATTGTTCAGGAAAAGTTTCGTTTGAACCGGAACATCCCTTTTATAAAATTGGAAACACATATGATTTTCAATTTAAAGAGGTGATAATTAGACTTGAAGATGATTACAACAAGTACAGAGGTTCGTCTAAAACAAGAAAAGCGTATGAATTAATTGTTATCGATAAGGATGGTAATGAGCATTCTGTTGTACCCCATGAATGGCAGAAAAAAAAGAATTTCAAAACGGAAACAGTTTCATGCCGTGTTCTTAAAATTGTAAAAGGCAATTTTCAGTTAATAAATGCTGAAAGTCAAGAAAAACAAAAAAAAAGAATAAAGTTTTTTGGCTAACTTCACATTTTGTTTCAAGGTTTTAGTATTTTAAACCTAAAACTTACCAAGTCTTAAAGACTTTGCAAGTTAGCTCTATGCAGGGCTTTACCTTGTGAAAATAAGCTTAAGGCTTTCAGCCTTCTATACTATATTTAACCTTTCATTTTTAATTTTCTCATCTTATCACTTTTATCCCCTTAAAAACGCTAAAAGGCCACCTATCTTCAGACGCTTTCAGGAATTTGCCACTTCTCATTTTCACATTATCTCATCTACACATTTTCTAATTTTCTAATATAATTCCAGCCATAAACCTTCCCTTATCACCTCGTCTTGCTGAAAAAAACAAATCATTTTGTTCAAAAGTACAAATATTTGATAATTCAATATTTTTTTCTTTTAATCCGGCTGAAATAAGTTGCTGCCTATTTGCTTCCCAAAGGTTTAAATAATATTTTCCATCTTTATTTCCTGCGATAAAAATCTTTGACAAGTTGTCAAATCTTTTATCAAACTCAGCATACACTTTTCCATCAACTTCATAGTTTTTTTGGCTTATTGATGGTCCAATTCCTGCAAAAATATTAGAAGGAACACAGGCAAATTCTTTTTCCATTTTTCGGATGGTATTTTCCGCTATCCTCTTGTATGTACCCCTCCATCCTGCATGAGCCACAGCAACAACTCTTTTTACAGGATCGTAAAACACTAAAGGCACACAATCGCCCGCCATTACATTTATACAAACACCAGGCTCATTAGTGATCATTGCATCATTATCAGGAATCCCGTCATCGTATTTAAGCGTTCCTTTACCGTCATCGCCTTTTGAAACAATATGGATATTTGTGCTATGAATTTGTTGTTGAAAAACCATCATATCAAATGGAACAATCACTGATCCAGCAAGCTTTTTCCTGTTGCTTATTACTTGCTCCGGCTTATCCGTTTTGTATAGGCTTAAATTAAACTCTGAGTTTCTATTATTAATTCTTGTACTAATGAAATGATTGATGTTTTTTTCTTGCGAAAGTCGGTCAAATTCAAAATATATTAATCCGTTTTGTTCTTTTTTAATCATGTCTATAGACTTTAATCCAAATCGAACCCTGATTCATCCAATAGCACTTCAACCGTTGAAACTGCCAATTCTACCTCATAACCTCTACTTTGAGAAAATCGCAGTAATTTTTCCTTTAATTTATGCTTTTCTTCATTTTTTAAACTTCTGAGTTTTTTCTTTAATTCAGCAAGGAAAATTTCTTTGTACTCATCTTCATTTATTTCATCAAGTGCATTGGCTATAATGCTTTGTTCAATTTGTTTTTGTCGTAGAGAAAATTCAATTTTTATCCTTCCCCATTTGTTCAGTTTATATTTATCCTTCACATAAAAACCAGCGTATCTGATTTCATCAATAAACTTATCCTTAACCAGCTTATCCAATATATTTTCAATTTCATTAGCTGGAATTTTCCAGTCATAGAGTTTTTTTCGGATATCTGCTTTGCATTTTTCCTGAGCGGCACATATATTTTGAACTTTTACTAATGCTTCTTCGGATGTTATTTGCTTTTTCATAATGTGGACACAAATTTATGCCACAGATTCACAGATTATAAAAAATAATTTTTATTAGATTTCGCAGAAAACAAGCTACGCTCGTTTTAAAATCAGTGAATTTGTAGCAATAATAATGACGAATAGAATATCAAAACTATATAAACAAAAACGATTTTCCTTAAAGGTTAAAACATACAATATTCAATAAACAACACTCAATAATCAAGAAAAGCAGTTGGATATGGGCAAGTAATGATTATTGGTTATTTCATATTGAGTGTTGAATGTTGAAAAAAAATTTAAACGCAATCACCCTGCTGTTTCACCCCTTTAATCATTCTATCCTTTCCATTAATATCCTTTTTCAATTCAATATCTTGATAATTATTTTCTAACAAAAATTTCTTCATTTCATTCCCATAAGCTTCATTAATCTCAAAATACAAATGGCCATGTTTTTTTAGATGCTCTTTTGCAAATCTAACTATTGCTTCATAAAACAACAAGGCATCGTCATCATCAACAAATAAAGCCAAATGTGGTTCATTTTCCAGAACATTTTTATGCATCAGTTCTTTTTCCAACTCTCTTACATAAGGTGGGTTACTCACGATTACATCAAATTCACCTAAGTTTTTATCATTTTCAACTTTCAGGATATCTAAATGCATAAAAGAAACATCCAGATTATTGATTTCCGCATTGCCTTTTGCTGTTTCCAATGCTTTTTCAGAAATATCCGAACCAAAAACCTCTGCATCAAGTAAATTACTTTTTAAAGCCAGTGGAATACAACCACTACCTGTACCAATATCCAAAATGCCTATCTTTTTTGTGTTTTTATGGTTTTCAATTATCCAATGTACCAACTCTTCTGTTTCAGGCCTTGGTATCAATACAGAAGGGTTTACTTTTAGCTTTAAATCAAAGAACTCCGTTTCACCAATTATATATTGTATCGGCTCAGTTTTTTTTAACCGGATTAACGCCCCTTCAACCTGCTGACTCACAGTCTGGTCAAGTGTTTTATCAGATTTCACAATTAGGTCTGTTTTGCTTAAGCCTGCATAAAATTCTAAAAGAATTTCAACAAAAACCTGTATTTCCCTTTCGGGATAAATATCTTTAAGTTCAGTTTTAAAAGATTTACTAATTTTGTCTGCTGTTGTCATAAGAACAATTTGATACAAAGATATAATTTGATGCGAAATTTGGATAAAAAGTATATGAAGCGCTGCCTTGAACTAGCCAAACTTGGTTTGGGTACAGCAGCACCTAACCCAATGGTCGGATCTGTTATAGTTTACAAGGATAAAATCATTGGCGAAGGCTATCATCAAAAATGTGGAGAAGCCCATGCAGAAGTTAATGCCATAAATTCGGTTAAAAATCCTGAATTATTAGAAAAATCAACTTTGTACGTCAATTTGGAACCTTGTGCGCATCACGGACGTACGCCACCTTGCGCCGATTTAATTGTCGAAAAAAAAATCCCCCGGGTTGTTATTGGTTGTGTTGATAGTTTTGCTAAAGTATCAGGCAAAGGAATTGAAAAGTTACAAAAAGGTGGTTGTGATGTAACTGTTGGTGTACTTGAAAAAGAAAGCAAAGAATTGAACCGTAGGTTTTTCACTTTTCATGAGAAAAGAAGACCATACATTATACTGAAATGGGCAGAAACAAAGGATGGTTTTATTGATAAAAAAAGAAAATCGGAAGAAACAGTTGAGCAGAACTGGATTACCAACCAGGTTTCAAAGCAATTAGTTCATAAATGGCGTACTGAGGAATCTGCTTTTATGATTGGGAGAAAAACGGCAAAAAAAGATAATCCGCAGCTTACTGTGCGTGAATGGCATGGAAGAAACCCAATTAGAATTGTACTGGATAACAAATTAAGCTTATCAACAGATTTAAAACTGTTCGACAATAGTGCCCAAACACTGATTTTTAATTCACAAAAAGACGAACAAACACAAAACCTGCATTATATTAAAGTAGATTTTGACGATAGTGTTTTAAATTCGATATTATCAAAATTATATGATTTAGAAATACAATCACTGGTTGTAGAAGGCGGCGAAAAATTACTCACTAGTTTCATCAAAGCTGGTTTATGGGACGAAGCACGGATTTTTGTCGGGAACAAATACTTTAAAGAAGGTGTTAAAGCACCTAACTTCCCATTTGAACCAGTTGAGCAAATTTGGTTAGATGAAACAGTCCTTTATTATTATTTTCAGTAGTATGTAAAACATTACATAATTCGCTTTATAGGTTTAAGAATATTCCCGGAGTATTTATCGATAACTGAAACTCTTAGCTTATCTTCCTTTATAACAATTTTACCTCCGCGCCCGCCATAAGTTGTTACAAAAAGCTTTGAAAGAAAACATATCCTATCCTTCTTTTCAAAATAATATACTTCACCCCAATGTGCTATTTTTGAAAGAGGTATACGCCATTTTTCACCTGCCGAAACAAAAAAAGCATTTAATTTTGGTTTTAAATTCCTGGAATATAAATTAAGACTAACTGAATCTTGTTTTGACTGGTTTGATCTTTTAAGACTTTTATTATAATCTGTATTTCCTTTATATGTAATAGATTGCATTTTATCGTATTTCTTTTCTATGTCATATTTATCAAGCTCAAAACCAGAAACATTTTCTAATTTTACATATTTCTTTATTGAATATTTATTCATATCAAGATTATGGGTCTTAAGTTTCCTTTTTGAGAAAGTTTCCTTTTTGCCTGTTTCTAAACAGATTGTTACAAGCTTGTTATCGGATGTTTTGATCAATACAGAATCCTTTGAATACCCCAAAATCTTATTATACTTTTTATCGTCTTGGTTATCTGTTGGAAGATCCACATCGAATTCAATTTTTCTTTCTGACAGGTTTAATTTTTTAAAATAACCCGTACTAACAAGCAAATATATGTAAATTAAATCTTGTTCTTCAACTATCCTGCTGTCAACAATTTCCCCGGGGTGAAGACCGAAAAACTTTGGTATAATATAAAAAACAATCATAACTACTACAAATACCAAAAAATAATAATGAAAATCCATATTAATTTAGATTTAAAAATCGATATTAAATACTATGCAAAGATATTTTTTTATTCATAAATATAGATATTTTCATTTATAAATTTAATCAGGCCCTCTGCCATTTTTTTGTGATGTTCGACCTCAGGATGCCCGAGTTTATTTATATATGGGAAAAAATGTGTATAAACCCTGTCATCATCTAATAAAGCAACTGCTTTTTCCACATAAGCAGGCCAGGGGGAACCCTTCTTGGTAATACTCAAACTACCCAAAGAACAAATTATATGAGCCTCAGGATATTCATTCCTGATAAGTTGAACAAAACTTTTATAAGCATCAACAATAAAATCTTCAGTTGGGGGTGGGTTTGTACCAAAACGGTATTTATAATATTTCCTTTTTCTGGCCCTTACAATCCAGGAATCATTTTGCAACAGGTTTATAACAACAATATCCGGTTTTTCTCTTGAAAAGTCCCATAAACTTTCCGGATTTTTTGGGTCTAAGCGATTATACATTTCAGGCATAATCAATGGAAACGGGCTGACCATCAAACCAATACCGCTTCTTGAAATACAAGAATATTTTGCATTAAAATACCGGGCAGTTAAAGCTCCGTAAGTCAAATAATTATTGGTAAAAATACCGTCTGGTGAATCACCTGAAAAATCTTCAATCGCATAACCCGCTGTAATAGAATTGCCATAAAACTCAATCATCCTGTTTTTCGCAACCGGAGGATCCATTATTTTGTTTTCTTTTCCCAGGTAAAAGCCATAAAACCATGTTTTGCCTTTATTCCATTCTGTTCTTTTAAATATTTCAACCGAATGTTTCCCTTCAGGTAAGTTTCGGGCAAGAATATAACGCTTTTTGATAGTATCCGGTCTTAAGGTTTGGATTCTATCATCATCAATAATAACATTAAAATAATTTTTCCCTCGTTCATCTTTTAACAATACGCTAATAGTTGTTCCCTCAAAATAGGCCTTGACAGATGAACCCGGCCAGTATATTTCGGCAGCATTAGTATCATTCATGCCTATTCGCCCCATATATTCCAAATTATCATCTTTAAAGTTAATAAAAGGATTATGGCTTTTTGCACAACTAAATAAAGATATAGGAAGAAGTAGAAATAATTGAATAAAAATTCTCATAGTCATTTAATTAATCTGCTTATTTAATGGTTCTACTACCATTTTAGTGGGTGCTTAACCATAAGGTAATTTTTAGTTTAAATTTACTATGGTTATTTGTTGATTTGTTTATCTGTTTATAAGCTGCATAATTATGCTATATAAGCAAATGGCATAAACAAATAAGCGTATAACCAACATGCATTTTAATCAGTTACCCAATAAATTTGCAGTAATACCTATTTAATTATAATTCTGTAACTGGGATAAAACCATCCGTTTGATGGAACTTCCTGCTGATAATATAGCACTCAGTTATTTTTAGAGAATTACTTATATTTTTTGCTTTATTTAATTCCCTGTCCGTTCCTGTCAATTTTACTTCAAAAGAAGTATTTAATTCTGGCATAACAAAATCTATTTCGCCACCACTACGTCTTTGGTAATAGTTTATCTTACCATGGTGCTTTAAATTGTTATAAACACTATTTTCAAATAAGTTGCCTTCTCCTACTTTTGCAAAATGGTTGATAATTCCAGTATCGCAAATATAAACTTTTTTTCTGCCGCTCACTTCCCTGTCGGGATTGTTCGTAAATGGGCTTATCAAGCTAATAAAATAAGTTCCCTGCAAAAATGCAAGATAACTGTAAATTGTATCACGGCTAACACCGGTTTCAGATGACAATTTTGTTATATCCAATGTTGAACCAATCCGTTGCATTAACAAGAACATTAAGTCACGAAAGGCTGTTAAATTGCGAAAATCACCTAATATTTGAATATCCTTTTCGTAATATGAACGAAAAATGTCATTTAACTGCTGTTTCTTTAAATCTTCTGAATCACTCAAGACTACCTGGGGGAAGCCACCAAAATTCAAATATTCATCAAAATATTTTTTAGTTTTTTCATACTGTATTTTATTCTTTTTACTATTTCGCTCTGCAAATGTTTTATACTGTGTTTTTTTAACTTGTTTAAAAACTAGAAATTCAGGGAAAGTGAGAGGGAACATTTCAAAAATAATTTTGCGTCCGGCCAAACTTTCCGGAAATAGATTCTTTAGATAATAGCTACTGCTTCCAGTAATAAAGAATTTAATATTGTAGTGATCATATAAATATTTTATACTGCTTACGGTTTCCGGTCGCATTTGTATTTCATCAATAAATACATATATCTTTTTTTTTGGTTGCACCCCATAAGCCAAGAAATTTGCTATGATATTGTTGTTATCCAGCTCATTAAAAACATTTTGGTCAAGTGTATTCTCAAAATCAAAAAAAATTTTATTTGTTGTTTTTAACTTATCATAAATATTCCTAAGCAGAGCCGTTTTTCCAACTCTACGCATACCTGTTACTACCAGTATTTCCTTTGCCGAAATATAAGGTGTTATTATCTGCTCTATTTGACGTTTAAAATACATAAACAAAATCGCTTTTTGACAAATATATGTAAAAAGACATAATTATACAAATTACATCCAATTATATTTCACATAATATGGCCAATTATGTCGAACACTACTCGACATAATTATATGTATTATGTCGAATTGCATTTGACTAAATTACATTTATTTTGCTTGCTGAAAATTTTTTAGCGAAACAGATGTACTGTTCCTTTTTTTGTAATTATTTCCCCGTCAAGAGTGGTAGCAACAATATTGTAATAATAAACTCCTGCAGGTGCTTCCCTATTTGAATTATTTATGGTCCCATCCCAATAGTCCCTGCTATTATCCATAGTAGATAAATGACCTCCCCAACGGCTATATATATCTAATCGAAAATTTGAAATATTGTACATTTCCAGACTAAACACATCATTAGTCCCATCATTATTAGGTGAAAAAACATTAGGTACATTAATATAAGGCTCGCACTCAAGTGCATTTAAGCTAACAGTGTCAATAAAAGAGCACATATTCTTATCAGATAACCGTAATACGTATTGCCCTACGCTTAACTGATCCAATTCAGTTTGTTCAACCCCTTCAGGGTTTATCCAGCTAAATGAATATGGGAGACTCCCCCCTATTGGATCAAATTCAATTATTCCGTCGGAACTATTTAAACAACTTGGGTTGGTAACATCGTAAGTTGCTTCGAGAAAATCCGGTTGACTAAGGTTTAAATTGAATTCCTGTTCACATAAACTATCATCTTTTACCGTAAGAATGTGGCCACCACCTTTCAAATCTTCAAAATAAGTATTTGACTGAAAGGCATTACTATCAAGACTATATTGCAGGTTGCCATAACCGCCATTTGGGCTAAAACTTATTTTCCCGGTGTTTTCATTATAACATTTTGGCTCTTCCATGCTGATATTTTCCAGGATGATCTTTTTTCCTTCTTTAATTTCAAAAGTTTGAATAATTGTTCCGCAATTAAAAGCATCTGTAATATTTACATTATAAACACCAGGCAACAAACTATCAAGCCTGGCATAATTGACATCCGTATGTTCCCACTGATAAAAATAAGGTTCTGTCCCGCCTGATACAAAAACACCAATACTGCCCGAATTTGTTCCGGGACAAAGCTGGTCTTTCACTGTATATGAATAATCTAAACTTTGAGGGTTATCTATACTTATTGTATCAAACAAAACAGCACAATTATTAGCATCTGTTAATATAACTGAATACTCCCCTACTGATAAATTATAAATAGTATCTGCTGTTACGCCTGTACTCCATTCGCAAGAGTATGGTTCTGTCCCACCGGTTGCATTATATGATAATTTTGCATCACTTTCGCCAGAACAACTAATTCCCTGCACCTTTGCAATATCCATGGACAATTCACCAGGGTCAACAATTTCAGCAGAAACAGTAACACTTTCACAACTTGCAGAATCTGAAACTTGAACTTCATAAATTCCCGCCTGAAGCATGCTATGTGTCATTCCTGAAATGCCTGCATCATCTTTCCAGACAATACTATAAGGATTATTCCCTCCTGAAATACTTAAACCCAATTCACCATCGTTTAAACCAGTACAGCTTATTTGTTTAATTTCAGAAAAAACAGGTTTTAAGGTATCCGGCTCAACCAGGTTAAATATCCGATTGGCTTTCTCGCCTGTGCTGTTATCAGTAATCTCTAAACTATATTCGCCTGCACTTAAATTACTAATAATTGGGTCTGTACTACCATTGCTCCATAAATAGTTATAACTCTCACCGGAATCCGCTTTTATTTCAATCTGTCCGTCAGTAAATGTTCTGCAAGTGGGATTCTTAACATCTGCAAAATAAATATTAACTTCATCAGTAAAACTGCACTGATTAGGCTCAGTATTATAAATAACATCAACAACAAACTTGCCTGCTTCTGTAGTCTCTATAAACGGTTCAATACTGCCAGTATTCCATAGAAATTGTGTATTGATATCTGTATTAAAATTATTGGTACTAATTTGGGCAGTTTCTCCATGCAGGTAAATTGAATCAGCATTAAATCCATAAATATAACCGGGCGGGTCTCTAAAAACCCAGCCAGTATTTCCACCAAGGTCAGAAGACGGGCCGGCAGCATAAAATTCCCCACCACCAGTGACGTTTATCCCTTTAAGGTTTAGAGCATATCCCTCAACTATTCCGTTTACGAAAGAAATAATCGAGCCAACTCCTTCTGTATTAGTCCGTATATCAATTTTAAAACAGTTATTCCCCTTCAAACCCAGATAATTGTTTATAGTTTGTGTACGATATATTCCTAAAGTGTATGTATGGTTGGGTGAGAATATTAAAGAATCGAATTCATTATTGCTATTTATATCTGCATCACCATGAAAATAAGCAGTTCCAAAAAAATTATCCATATAAATTTTTGTCAAACCATAAAAATTCACATTTCCAAAGTTATGACTTTGAAAGATTTCTGTCGAGGATGCAAAATCACCATTTTCAATTGTTAAATTTCCAAAAACCTGGGCTTCATCTTTAAAATACAAACTATCAATAGCAGAATTTGTCCCATTAATGCTCCCACCGTTCATATCAAGTACTGAAACAGAAGCCCTGTTTGCCAAAAAAGCAGAACTTAGCCCCTGCATCTCAATTTCATGAATATTTACATTATGGATTGAATTATATGAAAAAGAAGAATTATATCCGGAAAACACAAGTTTTGTATTAATGCCTTCATAGGAAAAATCCAAATCAGTATTCCACTCATTTGCTATGAAAATTAAAGAGTTATTAGCCTGTAAACCTGAAGGATAATCAGTATGCGACAAAAAACCTGAAGCACGTAATGTAATATCATCAGCAATTATAGCACCTTGTATCAGGTTTATTCCCATGTTTGTTGAAAAATTAGAAAGAATTTGCCATGTGGCACCATTCCCATCAAAAAAAACATCATCTAATAATACGTTATCTTCTGTATTCACAGTAAAAACATCTCCTACTCCTTTAAAAAAAACCTGCCCAGCATAATTCCAAGATAAGTTTTGTGAAAGGATAAAAGCCCCATGAACGTTTAAATCAGAATTTCCGGCATTTTGGATCACCGCCTGATTATCAACAGCTGACCAGTCCATGGTTTTACAATTCACAATCTCAGAATTCACAGTAACAACCTGTCCATCAGCAGAAAATGAATTCTGATCAAAGATAACATTATCGTTTTGGGTAGGTAGACAAGCGCCTATTGCCCCTCCAAGCCCTCCACTTGTAAATGCCCAATTGTTAACATCCTCCCAGTTCCCGGCATCACCAACCCAATAATAATCTTTTGGTGTAACAGCATTTATTGTCCAACCGGTATTGTTCCCCAAATCTGTAACATTGTTGGCAGTATAGTTAACACCTGCAACAGCTTCAATGTCCCTCATTGTTACATAATCAACAACCAGGTCTGTATTAAGTTTCGCTAAATAAGCATTACTCCCTTCCACGTCAGACAATAAGGTGACAGGCGCATTACAATTACCATTTGCGTTTAATTCTGTATTTATTGTTTGCGTTTTGCCATTTTTAAATGTATATGTACCGGTTGGTGTTAAAGTCAGGATACCAAATGAATTATCAAATAAAAATAAACCGTTAGATTTAAACTCTGCATTTTGAAACAAATTATTCTCACCATTTAATATGCCATCGCCATCAATTACAAGGTTTTGAACGGTTGAATTAGCGTTGTTAAGCTGCCCGTTGGAAGCAAACCCCAGTTGATTAATGGTTAATTGTGCACCATTGAGTTCTGCGGAAAAACTATCGCCCGCGGTAAAACTTATATTATTGTAGATAAGATTATTACCAGACTCCATTTGGGCATCTTTCTTTTCCATATAGACATGGGAACCTGCAGCGCTTAAACCAAATTGTTCACCTGCAACATACCAATTCCCGGAAAGGAATAACTCAGACCCTTCAATATTCAAATTCCGGTTGTAAATATCTTCGTTTGAATAAAATTCATTTAAATACAAATTGTTCCCTGCACTACTAAATGTGCCCTTGTTTAAATAAATGGATTTATCGTTCAGGTTAATGTCATCGCTCAAAGTCCACTCCCCGCCTTTTCCTTCAAAAAGTATGTCTGCACTAAAACTGTTCCCATTTGATTGAATTTCATTCCCTATATTTTTCGACCGAAAAATGATACTCCCGTCAAAATTGTTATTCATCAATGCATTTAACCTAATTGACCCGAAAACATTTAATTCGGCATTTGAAAGGATATTGGAAAATACAGGATTGTTTGTAACCGATGTCCAATCTATATTGCGGCAAAAACTTTGCTCTTTGTCCGCAACAACTTCCTGTAAAGAGGCTAAAAATGAATTACCGTCAAAAATAACATCATCAACAGGGGATGGGATACATTCGCCACCAGCCCCACCGCTAACTGCTGACCAGTGGGCAGGGTCATTCCAACTCCCTGTACCACCAACCCAATATAAGCTTCTTCCTGACAAAAGGCTTCCTGCAAGCCCTGATGTATTTTGAATATCAACATAGGCAGCAGATAAAAAGTTTGCCCCCCCGGTAAAATTGATATCCTTCACAATAGCATAATCAAGATTTATTGTTCCTGAGGATTTTGATATATTGGCCTGTGTATCTTCCAAACTGCTTTTAAAAACAATATATGCCCCACAATTTCCTGATGCATTTAAACTATTAACAATTGTTTGCAATGAATTTGCCTCAAATTCATATTCATAGCCGGCACTCAAATTCAAAACATTATATTGATGGTTTCCATTCACATTTCCGTTCCTGCTGAATGTTGCTGAAACAAAATTATTTTGATTACCATTAATAATACCGTTAGATAAAAAGGTTAAATTTTGCACTGTACTATTAGAACAATTAATCTGACCTGATAAGTTATATCTTATCAAATTAAAATTTACCGGAACATCTGACTGAAAAATTGCATTCCCGCCTGTAAAATAAAGGGAGCTACTTGAACTTGTCAGGGTTAACCCGGAACCCTGAATAAGAAAATTTTTCGCAATAGAAATATCAGAACCGGAAAGGTCTACACTACTACCAAGACTTAGTGTTAAATTTGCTGCACTTACATCATATTCATTTGTTATAAAATTACCGTCAGAAACTAATAGAAATTTAGCTACCGAAAGGTTACCCCCAAGAGAAATTTCACTGCCACTACCAATAATAAAAAAATTGTCGCCAACTTGCATCGCCTCAGAATTCCGAAAAGTACTAGCACTTCCATTTAAAATAAAATCCCCATTCACATTAAGGGTTCCTAAAACGTTAACATTTGAAGAGTAAGAGCTTATTTCAAAGCTTTCATTAATATTTGTATGTCCAAAATCAAAAGTCCCGCCAGGGGTAGTCAGGTATAAAGATTTATTACAGTCTAAATCCCCGTTAATAGTCCAGTTTGTATAAAGCCCTGCAAAAACAATATTGCATTTAAAATTGTTGTTTTCAGTAAAAATAGTATGATCACCATATTCTGCTTCAAAAACCAAATTTCCGTCAAAGCCGAAATTAACAAAAGGGTCTAAAATTAAGGTAGCATGAATATGTAACTCTGTACTTCCTGTAAAACTCAGGTTTTTCGTCAACCCCGAAAAATCAAGATTTGCACAGGTAGCACTCTCAACATTAACTATTACACTGTTATTTACATCAGAAAAAGAATTCCCATCAAATATCACGTTGTCATCGAAACCAGGAACGGATGAATGAAATACCGTCCCACCTGAACTAGTTGCCCAATGGTTAAGCTCAGACCAATTCCCCGAACCTGCAACCCAATAATAGTCTTCAGCAAATAAATTACTAATATTTATAAAGTTCAAAAGAGCTAAAAAGTAAAAGAAATTTTTTCTTTTACCATAGTTTATAATTGGCATTGGATTCTAAAATTTTGTATTAAACATTGGAATAGATGCTGTATATTATCAATTAAAATCCATCGATAATGTATTATAGACATATATACATAATTAAATGTTGCATCAATTCCCAATAAAAACTCACAAAAATAGAACACCAATTACAAACCGAACATGCTAAATAACACACTATTGCGCCCCACTATAAAAACAACAAGATTATTACATAGTGTGACGGAGATATAGACTAAAGGTTCTTCTCAGGTCATTTTTTTTTATTACACAATAACACTAATGGTGAAAAAAAACTGTTTGTGAGTAGTTTGTTTAAATTGGTATTGAATAGGTTCCTTTGAGCGTCGGGCAATATTGATTAGTTCAATACGTGCACCTACTTCTTCAACACTATTTTCTTCTTTTAAGGCTTGTAAGTATCGTTTTTTTTGTTCTTCTTTATTCAGGCTGTTTAATAGTTTAATCTGCGATTCAAGGGACACAATATGTTGCTGATCAATAAAATTGCCCGCACTTATTACAAAATGTTCTCCTTTTCGTCTGATTAGAAATATCCCATCTTTTTTACCTTTTTTATCCAATGCAAATTTGCTTATGTTTTGTAACATTTCAACCATAACATTATAAACATCTTTTTTTGAAGGTGATTTTTTTAATAAACCCGAAAAATTTTTCTCCAAAATATCTAATAAAGGTAAAATTGAGCTATTTGAAAAATCGCCTTTTTGAATCATAACAATGCCGTTTTCCAACATTTTTTCATGAAACTTCATGGCTTCAGAAATATAAAAATCAGGAATGCACCTACCCTTCTCTATATCAAGTCTTGCCTGTAGAGTTATATGGCTATAAAAAATGGAATGACCATCCTTAAAATCATCAAAAACGAATTCAATTTTCTGACCCGATTTTCGGGCAATTTCAATAAGCCCCAGCCCAGCCCCTCCTCTTTCCGAAAAACCCTTATTTGCCAATACATCAACATATAATTCATGAAGGCTTTCATTGTCCAGATTATTTATTTTGTCAAGTTGCTTTTTTAATCCAGGGACATTATCATTTTTAATTAAATTACCAGAGGAAATAAAGTAACGATCAACAATATTGCGTGTAAGAAAAAATCCGGCATCAACATTTCCAGATTTATCTTCCTCAATTTTTCCACCATGACGTATTATATTCTGAAAACATTCAGCCAATAAAAAAGAAACCCTCTTTTTTGTTCTATTAAAGTCATCCTGATACTCAAAATTATATTCACTTAAGCCGATTATTTTTTCAGTAATTTCATCGTTAAAATTTCCATCATAAAGCAAACAAAAATTGTCATCTATAAATTTCTCAAAAAACCAGTAGGTTGAGCTGTCCATCTTATTTAATAATCAATAAAACTAAGTTTATTATATAAAATTACTATAAAAAAATAACAAAAGGTATAAAAAACGGATATAGATTTAAGATTTTCAACTTACATAATGAATTAGTATTTTTGAGCTTTCAAAAAATAAAAGTGGCTTCTAAGAATTCAAATTTTTAGAGGTTACTTAAAATATGTATATAAATGAATAATATATCATCAAAACAAAAGCACCCAAAAGGTTTAATGGTGCTATTCTTCACAGAAATGTGGGAACGTTTCAGCTACTATGGCATGCGTGCCTTACTGGTTTTATACCTTACTGCAGAACTTATAACAGGCGGCTTTGGTCTCGACAGGGCAGCTGCACTACAAATATATGCCATCTTTACCGGGCTTGTTTATCTCACACCAATTCCCGGTGGTTTTTTAGCAGATAAATATCTTGGGCAACGTAAAGCAGTATATATTGGTGCCTTTTTAATGGCTATTGGTCAATTTTTTATGGCATGGTCAGAATTTGGTCAAATCGAAATGAGGGAATTTTTCAGAAATAACGGATTAGGATTAATCATCGTGGGAACCGGTTTTTTCAAAGCAAATATTTCAACGATTGTTGGCAATTTATATTCTGAAAATGATCCTCGTAAAGATTCTGCATTCACTATTTTTTATATGGGAATTAATGTAGGTGCTTTAGCAGGTCCGTTAATTGCCGGCACTATGGGTGAGAGCATTGACTGGTTCTGGGGTTTTGGTGCTGCCGGTGTGGGTATGTTAATCAGTACGGTTTGGTTTTTTGTTCAACGTGACAAGTTAGGTACTGCAGGAATGCCGCCCAACAGAAAATTAAAAGAGGGTGAAACCTTTTACAAATTAAACAATAGAGACAGATTTGATATTCTATATTACGTAGCAGGTAGTTTAATCCTGGTGTGGGGTATCATAGAACTTTGGTCGAATATTTCGGAATTATCTAAAGACATACTTAGCTGGTCACTAGCAATTATTGGTGGTGGCTTTTTGGCATATGTAATTTTTAAAAACACCAAAGGAAAACAGGCATGGAGCCGTATGAGTGTGATCTTCATTTTGGCAATTTTTAATATTTTCTTTTGGTCAGGCTATGAACAAGCGGGCGGAACATTTAATTTATTCGCAGAAGAAAGTACAAACAGGGTAACTTCCTGGTTTGAAATTCCGGCAACACTATTCCAATCAGTACCAGCATTGTATATTGTTCTTTTTGCTTCGTTATTTGCTGCACTTTGGCTACGACTAAATGCCATCGGCAAAGAACCTCGCACACCCGTAAAATTCGCATTGGGATTGATTTTAATGAGCATTGGCTTTGTTATTATGAATAAAGCGGCACAAGCAGCCGGTGACAGCAACTTGGTTTCACCCATGTGGTTATTAATGGTTTATTTTATGCATACCATGGGCGAGTTAATGTTATCACCAATCGGGCTTTCCATGATCACAAAACTTGCCCCTCAAAAAATTGTTTCGATTATGATGGGTGTATGGTTTGGAAGTATTGCAGCAGCAAACTATATGGCAGGTATTTTAGAAAGTATTCTCCACACCTATTTGCCTGATATGCATCTGTTTGCATTTTTAACCATTTCTACTTTATCTGCAGGTGTATTGTTGTTACTAATTTCGCCTTTGTTAAATAAAATGATGAAAGGGATTCATTAAGGCACCTCTAAATATCCCAACTTCTTCGTTACTCTGATTTTTTAAGATTACTCACTAATTTTAATTATATCTACAAGGTGTTCGTGAGTCGCTTCGCTAAGTTCTCATTTACAGAAGTAAAATCGAGCCTTGAAAATTTGAAAGCTTCAGCAGTAGCTGAACAGGTGTTGATATTTTAATTTTAGAGAACACCCAAATATTAAACAACAAAATAAGTGAATCTTTTTAAGCTTACCACTATTAGCTACACTCATGATATTCTGACAAATAAATTTTAATCTCTTCAACCTTCAAGCTCTTTAATTTTAATAAAAGAACCTTGGAGCGCAGAAATTACATATCTTTGGTGTCAAACAAATTAATGCTAATTTTAAATTATGAGAAAATACATTTCAATTATTGGCGGAATAATTATATTAGCGGTCGCTATAATTATAGCAATGACTTTTATTAAAAACAAGAAAAAAAAGCAACCACAAGTCAAAAAAAATACAAAAACCGTATTTATTCAAACCGTACAAAATAAGACAATTCCTCTGATAATTACTACAAGTGGAAACCTAAGTGCCAAAAATAAAATTGATCTTTTTTCAGAAGTACAGGGTGTATTAAAAATTACCTCCAAAGATTATAAAGCTGGAACTACCTACAGGAGAGGTGAAACAATCTTAAGCATTAATAGCGATGAACATTATACCAGTTTGCAATCTCTTAAAAGTAATTTGTACAATGCACTCTCTGCGATAATGTCGGACATAAGGCTTGATTTTCCTGAGGAATATGAAAAGTGGCAAACCTATTTATCAGGAATTGATTTTAATAAACCCATAGCTAAAATACCCGAAACCAAATCGGAAAAAGAAAAACTATTCATTTCAGGCAGAAAGATTTACACAAACTACTTTCAAGTTAAAAACCTTGAAGAACGTTTACGTAAATATACCATTAGGGCACCATATAACGGAATATTAACCGAAGCCTTGGTAACACCAGGATCCCTGGTACGGCAAGGCCAAAAACTGGGTGAATTTATTGATCCTAATATTTATGAATTGGAAGTATCAATAAATACAGAATACGATCATTTATTGCAAAAAGGGAACAGCGTAGAACTTATGAATATTGAAAAAAGCAAAAAATGGCAGGGTAAGGTTATTCGGGTAAATTCAAAAGTTGATCAATCCTCTCAGACCATCAAAGTATATATTCAGCTTAGAGGGAAAGAATTAAGAGAGGGCATGTATTTAGAAGCTCGCCTGGTGGCTAAATCTGAGACTAATGCCTTTGAAGTTGCAAGGAATTTACTAGTAAACAAAACTAATTTGTATGTAGTAAAAGATTCTGTTCTGGATATTGTTCAAATAAATCCGGTTTATTTTAATAACGAAACTGTAGTTGTAAAAGGCTTGACAGATGGAAGCAAGGTGCTATCAAAACCCGTTCCCGGAGCATATAAAGGGATGAAGGTAAAAATTGGTAAGAAAAGTAAATAAGTTGACACGTCCACGATAAAATTTTGTGATGAAGAATATAATTTCCTACTTTATAAAATATCATGTTGCGGTAAATATAATCGTATTAACATTTATAGTATTTGGTATTGTCGGGGCACTTTCCATGAAATCGTCCTATCACCCACTCTATGACACTAAAAATATAAGCATTAACGTAGTTTATCCCGGTGCCTCACCAAATGAAATGGAAGAAGGTGTGGTACTTAAAATTGAAAACAATCTAAAAGGAATTGTGGGAATTGAAAGGGTTACATCAGTTTCAAGAGAGAATTCGGCCAACATAAACATAGAAATTGAACGGGGAAAAAACATTGATGTGGTATTGGCGGAGGTAAAGAATGCCGTGGACAGGGTACCTTCATTTCCTGTTGAAATGGAACCACCCATTATTTCAAAAATTGAAAACATCAGGCAAACTATTAGTTTCACAGTAAGTGGTAATAATCTTCCTTTGGCTACACTGAAAAAATATGCCAGGGAAATTGAGAATGACATAAGAAACTTGAAGGGAATTTCTCAAATTAAGCTTTCAGGTTTTCCGGATCAGGAAATTGAAATTGCTTTGCGCGAAAATGATTTAAGAGCCTATAATTTATCTTTTGCCCAAGTTGCCAATGCTGTCAGACAGTCAAACATTTTAATAACAGGTGGTAGTATAAAAACTGATAAGGAAGATTATTTAATCAGGGCAAATAATCGATATTATTATGGTTCTGAGCTATATAATTTGGTTGTCCGTGCTGACAAATCTGGAAATATTATACGTTTAAGTGATATTGCTGAAGTTACTGATACTTGGTCAGAAAATCCTGACCGTATTTTTTATGATGGTGATATTGCCATAGATATTTCCGTAAGTAACACAAATAATGAAGATTTGCTGGCCACAGCAGAACAAGTTCGAAAATACATTAAAACCTTTAATAAACAGCACGATAATATCCGCTTGAATATCACCAGTGACCTGTCAGTAACACTTAGCCAAAGGACTAATTTGTTATTAGAAAATATATTTTATGGTGTTTTGTTGGTTATGTTTTTTTTAGCCTTATTTTTAAATGTCCGCCTTGCATTTTGGGTAGCCGCAGGTTTGCCTATCGCATTTTTAGGTATGTTTATGTTTGCATCTCAATTGAGTGTAACCATAAATGTTTTTTCTCTATTCGGGATGATCATTGTAATTGGTATTTTGGTAGATGACGGAATTGTTATTGGTGAAAATATTTACGATCACTACAGACAGGGTAAAACTCCAATCAGAGCAGCTATTGATGGGACATTGGAAGTAATACCACCAATTGTTACGGCAATACTTACTACCCTATTGGCATTTTCAACTTTCTATTTTTTAGATGGACGTATGGGAGATATGTTCAGTGAAGTATCAACAATAGTGATAATTACCCTTGCCGTTTCATTAGTTGAAGCATTAATTATATTACCCGCACATATTGCACACTCAAAAGCACTGGCGGAAAAGAACGAACAAAATGGTAAAATTAATTCTTTTTTTCATAAGGTAAATAAAAATGCAGATTACGTTTTATTATTTATTAGAGATCGGCTTTACTCTCCTTATTTGCGGTTTTTCCTTAAAAATAAATTCTTAGGTTTCTCAATTCCAATAGCATTGCTAATTATTTCAGTTGGTGTACTTGGGGGTGGCATTGTTAAAACATCATTTTTCCCAAAAATTGCCAGCGACCGAATAGTAATTACCCTGAACATGCCTCAGGGGACCAATGAACTGATTACCGATTCCGTAATATCAAAAATAGAAGAAGCAGCCTGGATTGTAAACAAAGATTTTACACAAAAGCAAACCGGGAATTTGCCAGTTTTTCAGAATATTATCAAGAGAATTGGCCCGGGTTCGTCCAAAGCTACATTAACGGTTAATTTATTACCCGGCGAAAGCAGAGACTTTTCGTCACCTGAATTAACAAATTCCATTCGGAAAAAAGCAGGCAAAGTGCCAGGTGTAGAGAGTCTAATTTTTGGTTCAGGGGGTAATTTCGCAGGTAGCCCGATAGCTGTTTCGTTGTTGGGTAATGATATTAAAGAGCTTAAAGCAGCCAAAAAAGAATTAAAAACAAAAATGTCTGACAATCCAGTTTTAAAGGATGTTTCGGATAATGACCCTGGTGGAATCAAAGAAGTAACGATAAAGTTGAAAAAAAATGCGTATCTGCTTGGTCTTACATTGCAGTCAACTATGAGCCAGGTCCGATATGGTTTTTTTGGTTTTCAGGCACAGCGCTTTCAAAGAGGGCAAGATGAAATTAAAGTTTGGGTAAGATATACTAAAGACAACAGAAAATCGATTAAAAACCTGGATGATATGTGGATTAACACTCCATCCGGCAATAAAGTTCCTTTTTCTGAAATTGCTACATATGAAATTAAGCGTGGCGAAGTTGCAATAAATCATTTAAATGGGAAAAGAGAAATTCAGATTACCGCGGATTTAAGTTCTTTAAAAGATAGTCCTACGGATATTATTGAGGACATTAAACAAAATATAATACCAAAAATCACCTCAAAATACCCAACGGTTTCTGCTTCATATGAAGGACAAAACCGCGAAGCTCAAAAAACAAAAGATTCAATTAGTACTGTTGGGTTTGTCATATTTATGCTTATATACATAGTTATTGCCTTTACATTCCGCTCCTATTCCCAACCGCTTTTATTAATAATTATGGTTCCTTTTAGTCTGATTGGTATTGTCTTGGGTCATTTCCTACATGGTTTACCCATAAATATATTATCATGGTTAGGGATTATAGCATTGGTTGGCATTATGGTTAACGATGGATTGGTATTGGTTGGTAAATTTAATGGTTTCCTAAAAGAAGGTTTAAAGTTTGATGAAGCATTAATTCAGGCAGGGATTTCACGTTTCCGGGCAATTTCCTTAACATCACTTACCACAGTGGCAGGTTTATCACCACTTTTATTGGAAAAAAGTCGACAGGCACAATTTTTAAAACCCATGGCAATATCTATTTCTTATGGAATTGTCATTGCTACATTTTTAACTTTGTTAATGTTGCCTTTATTATTATCAGCAGGAAACTCAATAAAAGTTTTCTTAAAGTGGTTGAGAACAGGTAAAAAAGTCACGAAAGAAGAAGTGGAAAGAGCAATTATTGAACTAAAATCAGAACAGGATGCAATACAATAAACTATTTACAATCTTTTTATTACTATTGATTACCATATCAGGCTTTTCTCAGGATATTTTGACTAAGGATACAGCGGTAGCCCTTGCTTTAGAAAATAATTATGGAATTAAGGTAGCGAATAATAATGTGCTTCGGGCAAAAAATAATTCCAGCATATACAATAGTAATTACCTACCCAAAGTTTCAGCAAATGCCGGAGCTAATTACAACAACTCAAACTACGACACTGAATTTCAGGATGGTAGCTCAAGCACACGAGATAATGCAGTTTATAATTCATACAACGCTTCATTAGGGGTTAATTACACCCTGTTTGATGGTTTTGGACGAAGCTATAATTACAAAATTTTAAAAGAAACCCATGAATTATCGCAATTAGAGGCCAGACAAATTATTGAAAACACACTGCTTCAACTTTTTATTGGCTATTATGAAGTTGCTCGTTTAACTGAAGATGAATTAAACCTGATTACTTTTCTGGAAATTTCGGAAAATCGTTTATTGAGGGCAAAATACAATTATGATTATGGGCAAAGCACAAAACTTGATGTATTAAATGCTGAAGTTGATTTGAACAATGACAAAATTAGATATCGAAATATTAAAAAATTATTAGCAAACTCCAGGCATAATTTAAATGTTGTTTTAGGCCGGGATGTGAATATACCCTTTACCGTTGATACAAGTATAAATTATACACAAGGTCTGGTTTTGGAAGATTTAGTTTTAAATACTAAAGAAGACAATGTATATTTATTACAGGCAAACAAAAACATTGAAATAAGCAACTATCAAATAAAAGTAAACAAAGCCGGGTGGTTGCCTACAGTTGGTGTATCAGGATCATATGGCTACAATAAATTAGCGAACGATCAAAGTTTTAGTATCTCAAATTCAACAGTTGATGGCTTTAGTGCAGGAATAAACCTAAGTTGGAATATTTTTGATGGAGGTTTAACCAAAACAAGGGTACAAAATGCCAAAATATCGGTTGAAAATTACCAAATATTAAAAGAACAAACCGAACAGCATTTGGAGCGTGATGTAAGAAACGCATGGGAAGCATATCAAAATGCACTTTTTGTTTTGCAGGCCGAAGGAAAAAATGTAGAAACCAATAAACGAAATTTTTCCAGATCAGAAGAACAATACAAGTTAGGGCAAATCACCTCAATTGAATTTCGTTTAGCTCAAGTTAATTTACTCAATGCTGCTACTAATTTAAATCAGGCAAAATTTGACACAAAAATTGCTGAATTGGCACTTTTACAGGTAAGCGGTCAATTGTTAAATGCTGAGTTTTAACCACCAGCGGGTTTAATTCTCGGATACTTGCATCGAATAAATGAGATTTTAGCCTATTCACCCCTGATGAGCTTGGATAGAATTTTAATGATTTACCTTTTTGCTTTTGAATACTTTACAAGCAAAAACGCAAATCCTGCCTGTTACTGAATAGACAAGCTGAAACAGTAAAGCTCTTTTTTTTGGGATTTTTGAGGCTTTTATCTAATAAGCTTTTCCAAACTGAATGATATACCTTTCTGTATTCAAAAACATATCAATTTCTAAATAAATCATATTTTAGATTGGAATATTTTTTTATCTTTGCTCTTTATTTAGACTAAATATAAATAACAAAAGATTGATTTTCTGAATTATAAGTATATTTAATGTTTCACTTTAATATTTTACATTTAAAAAACAAAGGTATTCTCATAAGTAAAAATCCCTATGTATTGCCAATTTGAGATCTGAGATTTGTAAAACTTAAACTATTAGTTTTTAAAAACATTGATCACTTATTAATCAGAATTCGACAATATATTCCTGAATATGAGCAAAAACGATGACGATAAAATAATAAGCGAATTAACAGATAAAGAATACGAAGCTGGTTTCGTTACGGATATTGAAACAGAGGTTTTTCCTGCAGGATTAAATGAGGATATCATCAGGCAACTATCAGCAAAAAAGAATGAACCGCAGTTTATGCTTGATTTCCGCTTGAAAGCATTTAGAAAGTGGCAAACTATGGAAGAACCTGATTGGGCGCATTTAGAATACGAAAAACCCGATTTTCAGTCCATTAGTTATTATGCCGCACCTAAAAATGCACCCAAATACAACAGTTTGGATGAAGTTGACCCTGAATTAATTAAAACTTTTGAAAAACTTGGAATTCCTCTTGAAGAACAGAAGGTTTTATCAGGAGTGGCTGTTGATGTGGTTATGGATAGCGTTTCAGTACATACGACTTTCAAAGAAACATTAAATGAAAAAGGTATAATTTTCTGTTCAATTAGTGAGGCTATTCAGGAACATCCGGAACTGGTTGAAAAATATATGGCATCTGTTGTTCCGGTTGGTGATAATTTCTATGCAGCCCTGAATTCGGCTGTGTTTACTGATGGATCATTTGCATACATACCAAAAGGAGTAAGGTGCCCGATGGAACTTTCCACTTATTTTCGTATAAATCAGGCAAATACCGGACAATTTGAACGTACTTTATTAATTGCTGATGAGGGTTCTTATGTTAGTTACCTGGAAGGCTGTACAGCACCACAAAGAGATGAAAACCAACTACATGCAGCAGTTGTTGAAATTGTAACATTAAAGGATGCCGAGGTCAAATATTCCACAGTACAAAATTGGTACCCAGGTGACAAAGAAGGTAAAGGTGGTGTTTATAATTTCGTAACCAAACGTGGCATCTGTAAGGGTGATAATTCAAAAATATCATGGACCCAGGTAGAAACAGGGTCAGCCGTAACCTGGAAATATCCAAGTACTATATTAAAAGGTGACCATTCAGTTGGTGAATTTTATTCTGTGGCTGTAACTAATAATTTCCAGCAGGCAGATACAGGTACTAAAATGTTACATATTGGTAAAAACACAAAAAGTACCATAATCTCAAAAGGGATTTCACTTGGAAGAAGCAATAACAGTTACAGGGGGTTGGTGAAAATTGGAGCAAAAGCTCATGATGCCAGAAACTATTCGCAATGTGATTCATTATTAATTGGCGATACATGTGGGGCACATACTTTCCCGTATATAGAATCAGAAAACCCATCAGCAATCGTCGAACATGAAGCAACCACTTCAAAAGTTTCAGAGGACCAAATATTTTACTGTAACCAACGTGGCTTGGATACAGAAAATGCTGTTAGCCTGATAATAAATGGCTTTGCAAAAGAAGTATTAAATAAGCTACCCATGGAATTTGCCGTTGAAGCTCAAAAGCTATTGGCATTAACTTTAGAAGGAAGTGTTGGGTGATATTGGTAATTGGTAACTGGTAATTAGTAATTGGTAATTGGTAATTAAATCTGAAGATTAGAAAATTTGTAACTACTCAGCC
>JBDLJL010000032.1:0-37099 GCA_039714415.1 Bacteroidota bacterium | reverse complement strand
ATATAAATAACCGCGGGTGTAACCCGTGGTATGATAATAATAGCTGACACAACACTGAAAGTGTTGAATATTCAGTATTTTTAAACCCAATTGCCCTGGGATATTGCTTCAATATTCTTTTTTGTGTTATTTATTTTCCAGTAATTCTGAAGTGGTTTTTTTATGGAATTTTGTTATTCCATTTTATTAAGCTGACAAATACCTGCATTGGAAAAGATGTATGTTTTTCGTATATTTGTCAATAACCTTTTGTTTGAAACAATATTATGGATACATTAAACCTGGATTTAAACAAACGCTATACTTATGCCGATTATTTAACCTGGGTGGATGATAAACGCAGGGAGCTTATTAATGGGGTTGTTAATTTGATGACACCGGCACCGGCAAGGCAACATCAAAAAATATCCGGGGAAATTTTTACCGCTTTCAACATATTTTTAAGAAAGAAAAAATGTGAAGTTTATTCAGCCCCTTTTGATGTACGATTGCCAAAAAAAGGTGAAAAATCAGATGACAAAATTTGTAATGTGGTACAACCGGATATAACTGTGATTTGCAATCCGGATAAGCTAGATGATAAAGGTTGTATTGGTGCCCCTGATTTAATTGTAGAAATTTTATCACCTGCTACACGGAGAAAAGATTTAAAAGACAAATATAAACTATACGAACAATCAGGTGTTAAAGAATATTGGATTGTTTATCCTAATGAAAAAATTATTTATCAGTATGTATTAAACAATAAAAACAAATATGAACAAAAAGATATTTATACTGATGATGATAAAATCTCACCTAATATTTTTCCGGATTTAACAATTGAATTTAACGATATTTTTGATAAATAGTATAAGCCTCCTCTAAGCCTTTTTATTATTCATTTTTAAGTAAAAAATCTTTAACATATTCAATTTTAATATCCCCGGGAACTGTTTTAGTTGTTTTATTGTACATGATAATTATTTTAAGTTCTTTTTCGATATTGTTAATGTGCTTATCCACTAACTGCAAACTTGATATTTCTCTTTTCAAGTTGTTGTCATTCAACTCATAACAAATTTGTATTGCCGTTAATTTATTATTTGTTTTCACAATAAAATCAATCTCTTTGCCATGATCGTCCCTACCAAGAAATATTTGTTCTTTATCATAAGTTTGTAAAAGCCTTACGTAACACGTGTTTTCGAGTTTTTTTTCAATGTCGGCATGTGCACAAAACAAATTGTCAATAAAATAGAACTTTTTGTTTTTATCGAAAACAGCTTTTGTTTTCCACGAAAATTTCTTTAATTTTTCGATAATAAATGCCGTGTTTAAATATGATATATAGCTTTCAACAGTATTTTCATTTGATTTTGACGCACTTGCAATACTGCGGTAACTAATGATTTTACCAGTATTTTTTTCTAAAAAATACAAAATTCCGTTTAACAAACTTACTGTATGTAAATTGTATCGTTTTAAAATATCATTGATGACAATTTTTTCAATTAAAGATTTTCGATACAAAAATTTGCTATTATCGGGCAGGTCAAATGTTTCAGGTAATCCGCCAAAATTTATGTAACTTAGTAAAAGCTTATCAATTTGTGCTTTATTTCGTGCTTTGTCAAAAGAGTTTTTAAAAGCAAGTGATTTCAGTTGTAATATTTCCTCAAATGCAAAAGGGTACAAAGTATATTCGAGCAAACGACCACCAAGCGTTGTTGCAAATTCTTGCGATAATAATTTTGCATTTGAGCCGCTCAAATAAATATGATGTTCACTACTGTCATAAATTGTACGAATAAGTTTTTCCCATTCGGGAACATTTTGTATCTCATCAAAAAATAAATAAACGGGTTTATTTTCATCAGAATTTGATATATACTAAATTGTTTTTTCAAAATCACGCAATTATGCTAAATCATTTTATTGTTTTCACGTGATTATGCGAAATATATATTTTAAAAACACGCAATTATACGAATTCTATTTCGCATTATTGCAAATTATGCTTTTTTAATTTCCTTTTCCTGTATACATCATATCCTAAAAACAGCCAAAACAATATTATTGATACAATAGATATTGCAGATGTTACTTGTGAGTATTGTGGGACATAATTTAGTTCTATATTATGCTTTCCTTTTGGCAGTACAATACCGGTAAATCCAATGTTTACCCTTGATAATGCTTTATCTTCTCCATTTACCTTAATTTTCCAACCTTTATCAAAAGGAATAGTGAAGAATAACATTTTTGTTTTTGACAGCTCTATATTACCTTTAATATTGGCCTGTGAAAACTCCACAATTTGGAAAGTATCAGCTCTTAATTCATTTACAATTTCGCCATATTTCAACAAATTAAATTGTGTTGGCGGGATAAAAATACTTGTATCTGATGGTGCAATTTCTTTAAATTCTTGTATTTCACTTTTTAAAGCATCTGCCTCTTCATATACAAAGCCATTCAATAATACTAACTGGTTGGAAAAATTATTAACACTATGTTTTAAAAAAGTAAACTGAAATTGGTTGGTGATTTCCTTACCCACCAAAGGTTCTATTGCTAAAATAAATTCAGTATTTGACTGAAACTCTTTGTTCTGTAACTTGTTTAAATTATTCACAACATTATTCCCAATATTCGTTTGACCAATTCGGTCAAACTCTTGTTGGATATTAATTAAGGATTGTTGCGTTAGTTTAAATGTTATAAGTTTCTGATAATCTTCAAAATCAATAAATTTATCGTAAGTATATCCAAACGGCAGGTAAAACCTGTTTTTCAAAATGCTGATACCTGCTTGCCTGCTTAATGAATCGAAACCAAAGCGCAACATATCCGGTTTTTCCGATTTACTTAAATGATATTTTACATTTCCAAAGGTTTGCAAAAGAGGGTTGCCCCTAAAGCCTGTCACCCAACGGGTGGCTGTTTCATCACCTTTTTGAATTAAACCTGTTTCTTCAAGAAAACGGACATAATTTAACTGATTAAATGAGGAGTAACTGGTTGTACCGTAATATCCCTGTGCCATGGCATCATTTAGACTACCATGCATAGCGTTGCCTGACTGATAATCTTTTTCTGTTCGGTAAAAAGGTGTTTTATCATTTGATTTAATATAGTTTACAGCTTTAATTGTTCCATCTTTATATCCACCTGCATTTTCAGTAAATTCTTTTTTAGTAACAGGCTCTCTATCAGCGTATGATTTATATGAGAAATAGCTTAACTCAATTGTTAAAAGCAAAATCAAGCCAATTTGGGCATAGGATTTATACTTTGGTTTTGACATTAATACTAATAAGGCTGAATACAAAAATAATATTATCACAATACTCATCCTTAAACTATTATCAATAGCTTTTAACGGAATTGATTTATAGGGAAAAAACAATGCAACTAGCAAAATAACCAATGTTGCTCCTAATAATTTGTAGTTTATTTTAAATGTTTTATCCAATTCATTTAACGCATATATCGCATAAAACAACAACGTAAACGGAATAAAGAAGTCAAAACCAAAGCGGAAATAGTCGCCTGTAAATGCAAGCATTGCATGTCTTAAATATGGGAAAACTAGTGTTAAGACCCAAAAACCAAGAAAACTGCCAAAAATTATTTTCTTTCTTTTGTCAAGATAAATAAAAATCTGCGGAAAAATTAATAAAGTAAGCAAGCCAATATAAAACAAGGGAGCTTCAAAATAGTTAGACCATCCTTGAAAGTTGCTTCCTGAGCCAAGAATATCACTTGAAAAAAGTCGCAAAATAGTAGTTGGAACAATACTGCTTTGCTCAACGACATCCTGTCCTGCGCTTAAAGCTTGTGAATAAGAAGCACTTCCTGAAACACGTGGGCTAAAAAACATTTTTTGGAAAGCAGCATAAAAATTAATAAAATTCATTAATATACCAATAGTTCCCCACATGATCATTTTCCCCGATAGCTTTATAAACCCAATGATAGAAGTTTTATCCAATGAAAAATATCGAAATAGAGAATATATCAATAAAAACAATGAGTAGATAAATAATATAAATGGATTGTGACTTAGGAAAATAACGGCAAAAGGGAAAAAATACCATCGTTTTTTAACATATAACTGTTCAAAAGCAAAAAGAAGAAAAACCGCTTTGAAAACATGACCGGAAAACCCCCAAGAACTACCAACAACAATATATCCTGAAAAAGCAATCAATAAAGACCCAATAAGTGCACTAAGTTTTTCAGTTGATATAGTTCTCAAATAATAATAAAAGAACAGTCCTGATAAAATAAAATGATATATGAAAAGTCTTAAGAATCTACTATCTATTAAATAATCGATCCCAAAAACACCTGACCCAATATAGAATACTACTTTTTGAACCAATGTTAGGGGATCAGTAGGTATGATTTCAGTATATTGACCTCCCATACCACTAAAAAATGACCATTGTGAGAAAAAACCTTCTGAAAGAATATTAAATTTATGAAAATTATAAGGTAAATCCTGATTAATTGAATCGCTTCCAATGTCTTTAAAAAAAAACAAAAGGTCTATAGTTAAAAAATTATAAAATGAAATAATTCCAATTAATAAAATAGAAATCAATAATATCCATGTATTAATTGGCAATACTTTTATCCCACTATTTTCAGGGTTTTTTAAATTAATTTTTTTATTGACTTTTTTAATAGCCTTTTTTTTCTCTATTTTCACATGTTTAAATTTAAGTTAAGTTGTTGAAATTTAACCTTATCCTTTTGTGATATTATGATTAATAAATATCATGTTCGTTTCATTTAAGTAATTTTGTATTTATCTATTTTCAGACATCATTTTTGAATAAACATCAATATATTGTGTAGCTATTTTAGAGTCTAAAAACTTATTTTTTATAGATTGATGAGCATTTTCAGATATTTGTTTCAAGTTAGAATTATTTAAAAGCCATTCTATCCCATTTAATAAATCATCTGTATTAAAACCTTTTGCTAAATATCCGTTTTCTTTATGGCTTATCATATCAGGCATGCCACCAATATCAAAGGCTACAACAGGTGTTCCGCATGCTAAGGCCTCCATAACAACATTTGAAAGGTTCTCCTGTCTGGAAGGAATTACAATTACATCAGCTGCGGAATAAACGGTGCGTAATAATTCGATATTGGAAATATGTCCTAGATAGTTAAATTTAAATCCATTCCTATCAGTATGATTTGCTTGTTTAGAACCAAATACACTAAAAGTTTTATTTTCTTTAGTTTTCATTTTAAACAAAGCTTCTTTCAACAAATCAAAGCCTTTTCGCTTGTCCTTAGTTGCAGCAACAGCCCCAAATAATATGTTTTTTTTATTAATATCAATACCTAAGTTCTTTTTCGCGGCAAGCTTATCAATAGGATAAAATTCATTAATATCAATACAATTTGGGATATTTGATATTTTATTTTCAGAAAACAATTTACTATCCTTTGCACAATTAGAAAGCCATTTACTGAGCCCATTAATATGAAGGTTTTTTATTTGTTTATAGCTTGTCTCTTTTCTATTAAATATTTTCCGGCTTAATTTGCTGTTTGTTTTCAGCATTGGGCAATCAATACAGTTTGATTTATATTTATTGCATTCATTATCGTAATGACAACCGCCTGTAAAAGGCCACATATCGTGAAGTGACCAAATTATAGGACTGCTAGGTTTTTTAAGATTTTCGATTTTAATAAACCCCCCTGCTATCCAATGTAAATGTATAATGTCAGGCTTTATCTTCCGTATTATTTTATTATTACAATCATGCAACCACGAACTGGAAAAAACGCTTTTTCCTTTTAAAACAAATCGCAAAGGGAAGTAGTCAAGTTCTGCTCTTATTTCATTAAAATATGGGATAGAGCTACTTTTATAAACAAAAGGATCCTTTGATTTTTTATCTTGAACTAACATATAAGATTCAACTCCGTTTTTCCGTAAAGCTGTATGAAGTCGAAATGCTGCAATTCCAGCACCACCGATAATATCTGTTGTATTTAGATGTAATACCTTCATTTAAAATCTATTTCAGAATAACTATTTTCAATCACATCTTTAAATTTTAAATTAACATTGAATTTATTTGTTGACAATTTAAAACTAAGTGATTGATTTTCTTGCAGATTAATATATCTGTCTGCATAAAAATTAGTCTTATCTATATCATAAATAAAGCCTGCAATTTTCCCAATATTAGGCTCGGTATAATCCAAAATATAATTATTCCCGTTAACAATTGTTTGAAAGACGACTGAATGATAACGCATCCCAACATTTAGTTTAGCATTTGCGAACATACTCAGGGTTTGTTCAATATTCAATGGGACATCCTGAACCTCAAAATCTTGCCTGTTTTTAATATTATTTAACAAAAGGTGAAAATATTGCCGATCATCGCCTCCTGCTGAATAATAATTCATAGGAATAAGATTAATTTTAGTGTCGTTATCTTCAGCTATATTTTTCATAAACTGTATCAACGCTTCATTATTATTTATAGTATTTTTTGAATATGAACCTGAAAATTCTCGTAAATTAATGGCTATATAATTTCCGTTTTTTGCAAAGTTAGATTCTCTATAATAAAGACAAGGAATAATTGCCGGATCGTGTGAGATATAAATATTTTTATTATTAATAATTGTACTACCCCCATTAATTGTCTTTAACGTTTTAATAGAAGTGCTGTCTCTAAGGTAAATAATATCTGAGTTTTTCAAAATTGATATAAGAATTTTGTGATAATTCTTATTAAATATAGGTCCAATACCAGAGCCAAATATTATAGTTTTTTTTGATGTTTTCTTTGCTTTTTTAAACGCATAATCTATCATATACATTTCCTCAATATGCATAAGCGGGCCTCCGCCCATAACAAGTATTTCAGAATTCTTAATAGCATAATTTAGTTCTTTTGATTTTTTTGAATCAAAAATGCTTGCCTGGATTTTTCGGTTACATATTTTCTCCCATAATCCATAGTCTTCTTTAATTGTACGCTCAGTAAAAAAAGGATAAATACTACCAATACTTATTTCAATATTTCCATATGTATGAGAAAGAACAGAGATAATTCCAGTCAGAATAGCCCTGTCGCCAATAGTCTCGGTCCCATACCACCCAATAATAGTTATTTTCATTAGAAATTTAGTTTCAATTTTCTTGTGCTAGGAAATTTTGGATAAATACTTATACTTTTTTGTGAAAAAATTTCTGTGAAAAAGTTCTTTTAAAAAGGGCAATACATTAATAAATGTAGGTACTCCCGGGTAATCATGAATACAATTATCACATTTTGAGTCAATTATTGTTTTGCGATACTGTAAATTTTCTTTTAAAAAAAAGTTTGATTCTCCATTATCCGACAATAAATTACCTATTTTTTCACTTTCAACGGCACAATAATAAATATTCCCTTCATGATCGAGAGTTACACCGTCTTCTTGCCATAAACACCCCAATAATCTTTTTGGCTCATTGCTTTTTAAAAAATAATAGATAGAAAAATACTTAAACTTACCACTTAAACTTTTCTCTTTGCCCATTTGTGAATAAAAAAACTCTAAAGCAGACTGGGTATACTCATTATTCAGTACAGAAAAATCATCTAATAATTTATCGCTTTCAATCCTTTTATTGCTAATTCCCAAGCGATACCGTAAATCAATATTTTTTGATTCGGCATATACAGATAATTCATTAAGATGATTAACATTTTGTTTAATAACAGTGCATCCAACATCAAGAGAGTCACAGTATTTATGCTTGTTATTATTAATTTCGTCAATAGTTGCGGCGGTAATATTAAAAACATTCAGCCCTCTGATGTTGTTATGCACCTGTCCCACACCATCGAGCGAAATTGATACATGAAATAGAACTTTTGCTTTTTTACATTTCGTGTAAATTTCTTCAAGCTTACTTAAAAGTATTTTTTGATTAAATCCGTGTGAAATAATATTTAGAGACTTTATTTTGGGCAGAGCTAAAATAACATCAACATATTGAATTAAGTTTTTATTTAAAGTAGGTTCTCCCCCATTTATTCCAACTGCGATAACTTTTTTAAATAACGACGAATTAAGCACTTTTTTAAATTGATCAGAGCTCATTTCTTTAGTCGGATTCATTTTGTGTACATTACACATTACACATTTTGAGTTACAATTATTTGTAATTGGCAATTGAATTACAATAGGATATTTTTTAGTGAGGCCTGTCTTACTTTTTATTTTAATATTTTTGATAAATAATAACATTTGCAACAGATAGTATAGTTGCTTTTTAGATTTTAAATATTTAATAACTTTTTTTCCCATTCTTATTGTTTTACAGCACTCCAACAATAATTTGAAGGGCTTCGATGTTTATTTTGAAAAATTTTATCAGCTATTAAACAAGTAAGATTAATGAAAAATGTTAAGGGAGCAAAAATAAGATGTTTTGCAATATTAAATTCTTGATTCTTTCCTTTATTTTTATAGAGAAACCAATCCATGAGAAGCAATAACGCTACTGCTTTAAATACGCCGCCGTTACCTTCAACCTTGATGTTAGAGAAACCATTTTCTTCTAATAGCTTGATGATTCCAAAACTCGTAAATCGCCTATAATCATAGGGTTCTAAGTGTATGGGGCTAATATGTGGTGCTGATCCAATAAAAATACCACCTTTTCTCAGTACTCTATGGGCTTCTTTAACAGCTAATCTTTCATCGCTAACGTGCTCAAGAACCTGATTCGACATAATAATATCAGCAAATTCTGAATTAAAATTGAGTTTTTCTGCAATACCTTCTATTTGAATTATATTTCTATCTTCATTTTCAGGCATTGCAATTTTAAAATCTACGACATAATATTTTTTTGAAATATTCTCAAATATTTTAAAATAGGGACTTTTGCCACCTCCTACATCAATGATTATTTTCTTATCTGCCCCTTGATATTGTACTACTAACTTTTTAAAAAAACTTAATATACCTCTAATATTATGATAGTTATATGAGAAAATAGTGTTGTAAGGATGCTTTCCCATTATTAATAAATATATGGACATTATTAACTTTCTCATTGTCTATTTAATAGAAATAAATTCCTTAAAATCTATATCACTCCAAAATTCATTAATAATATTTTCACATTTTTTAAAAATATAATTATAACTTTCTGACTCCATGCTTTTTGTGCCAAGCTTCCCTTTTCTTACAAAATTCAAATTATATTTAGGGTTATTTTTAGCATATCGTTGCTCTAATTTTTTCATTTCTGAAAAAGAAGATAATTCAACTGCCTTTTCTATTATTCCTGTCTCAATTCTCCAACCAAGCATTTCAATTAGCTTTGTTACAGCAGAATTTGTATCATTAAGTAAGTCTTCATATTTGATTAAACACAAGCGATGCCCTCCCTCATTTTTTTTCAACCAAGACTCAGTATGTGCAACCCAACTGCTAACACCATATTTTTTGTGCTTTATAAATTCGTTGAAGCTAATGTCAATTATTTTTAATGAGCTAAGAAATGCATAGTAACTCATCATGACATTGAATGGATTTCTAATTATAAAAACTATATGATTATAAAAAGGGTTATAACCAGAGTGGCTTTTAATTATCCTGAAAGGCAAATATTTTTCTTGTGAACTAATATGTTTAGAATAGTTTATGTCGGCTATAAACTGTGTGAAATTAAAAAAATTAATGTTAAAATTATCATTCGTTTTTTTCTGTAAAATATTGGCAAGTATAAAGCTAAGCCATGTAACACCAGATTTTGGGTACTCTACCAGGTATATGTCATTATGTTTAATATTAAAGGGAGTCGAGTCGTAATATCTTATTCGCCTGTATATGTCTTGTATAAATGATTTCATGTAAATTAATTTTACTGATATTATATTATGAATGAGATAATTACTCCTATTCCATATTTTATAAATATACAATTTTTCATCATTAAGGTTTAAAAAACTGAGTGAAGAAAACTGCATTCGTCTGAATTTTAAATAGCTTCCTTGTAGGTTTAAATAGTAAATTGCTAAAATATCCTATAAATGCATAGGTAATTAATGTTGCCCATGCAGCTCCGATTATCCCATATTTTGGAATTAAAATTATATTCAAAGTAATATTGATTGTTGCTCCTAAGATGGTTTTTATTAATGACAGTTTTGTTAAATTTTCTGCGATATGCCATTTACCAGCGGTATTATTCATAAAAATAAAAATTCCTGACCAAATATGAATACTTAAAACAGAGGAAGCTAAAAGGTATTCATCCCCAAACAGATTTGTAATAATTGCAGGACTGATAATATATATTGGTAAAGAAATTAATAACGCCATCCAGATTAAGAGACTTAATAGTTGCTGTAATCTTTTATAATAGAACGTCTCATTTTTTGTTTTTGCACCTATAATTGCAGGAAATATAGAGTTATTAATTATGACAGGTATAAAATACCAAATTTCGCTAATTTTTACGGCAGCAGCGTATTGCCCTACTGCATTGGCGTCTAACATTTCTTTTATCATTATTTGGTCAATGCGCATGTATAGCATAACGGCCATACTCGATAACATCAATGGCCATGAGTCTTTTAGGAGTGATTTAGAAATCGGTTTATCAAATTTCCATTTAGAAATATTTTGATTTTTTTTTTGATAAATTATAAGGAACCCCACTCCTCTTACAACTATCTCAACAGAATATGCAACTGCAAACCAAAGTAAATCAGCTACTAAAAAAATAAATAATATTTTTAACGCTGAACTAACAATTACAGATACCGAACTTGCTACTGCGCTATATTTTGCTTTTACTTGTGACTCAAAAAAGAAGCGTCCTACTTCAAGACTATCAAACAACATTCCTGCGGCAATTATTATTACCATTATTTTAGTTTGATAATCGCTTGAGCTAAATTGTAGGCTTACAAATATTAAAATAAAGCTGAAAATTGATCCTAAGACTTTTAGTGTAAAAGAGCTTCCTAGTATTTCAAGCTTTTTGTCCGGGTTTTGAATTAAATTTCGGGTCACAATTCCATCTAATCCGAGTTTTGAAAAGGCTTGAAACAGAAACGCAAAACTTAAAGCATAGTTTAATATACCATACTTTCCCGGGCCTAAATAACGAGCAACATAGATGCCTACAAAAAAAGCAACTATCATAAACAACATTCTTTCAGCAAACATCCAGCCTGTATTGAAAAAATATCTGATAAAAGCTAAACGTGTTTGTTCCGGAATACTTGTTTTTATTAATATGCCGTTTATAAAATTAGATATGTAATTACCAAAATTGGGTTTCATTATTATTATAATCTTTGTTTGTAAACCCTTAATAAATAAGAATATACACCAAATAATTTTGCTATTTTTTTAAATGGAATCTTTAATGTTTCAATAATGCGAAATTTCAGGAACCAAAAAATCCCAAAATATTTTTTAATGATTTTTGCTCCCTCCATCCGACCAATGTTCTCTTGAGAACTAATACCTCCGTCATTGAAAACAGCAATTTTTCTATCAAAATATGCATACGAACAATTACTAACGAAAGCTTTACAAAACAAGTCAAAATCAGCGGCACTTTTATAATTAGTGTTAAATAATTCTAAATCAATTATACATTTTCTTTTGAAAAAGCTACCCGAATGAGGTGGTTGAATTCCTCGTTTTAAATTATTTCTGCAAAACTTTATTTTTTCCTCTTTAATATAATCAGGTGACTTAAATACAACATCTACAAATCCCAAAATTATATCTTTAGGATTTTTCTCCATAAATTTAATTGTATGATTAATTACAGAAGAATCATATAATTTATCGTCGCTGTTTAAAATGTAAATATATTCGCCCGATGCTTTTAAAACACCTTTATTCATGGCATCGTATATGCCTTGATCCGGTTCACTCACTAAAATATCAATATGTTCTGAATATTTTTTTATTATTTCAAGAGTATTATCTGTAGAATCACCATCAACAATTATATACTCAAAATTTTTATCGGTTTGATTTGCAACACTTTTAAGAGCGTTCTCAATATGATTTTCACCATTAAAAACAACAGTTATTATTGATATTAAGGTTTGTTTTTGCATTTTATTGTTTTCGGTAAATAACATATTTTGTGTCGTTGCAAACATCCTTAAAGCTGTTGAAATCAGCTGCACCTTTAGGTTTATACATTAAATAATCAACTTCTTTTATACGAATACAGTTTTCAATTTTAAAAACTTCATGTATTTTTTGCCATTCAATATGATCATCCGGCCAAACATGAATATCACCTTCCCTTTCGTACCTCGGGTCAATAAATAATTTATTGAAAGCAGTTTTAAAAAAAGAGAACGTAAATAATTCTCCTGTTTTTATTAGTTTGAATAAATGTTCAAATTTAGTTTGGTCAGAAACTTTATACCACCTGCTTAACTCATCTGATGGGTTCCATCTGTTTTTGTTTGCTTCGTGGTCAATATATATTAGCCCGCCCGGTTTACAAACCCTGATCATCTCTTTTACGGCCAGTAAATAATCCGGAATGTGATGTAAAACAGAGTAAGTTACTACAATATCAAATGAATTATCCTGAAACGGCAGTTGCGTTCCTTTAATTTGCATAGTAACAAGGTCCCTGCTATTTCCTGAGTGCTTTTTAAGAATTCTGAGAGATTTAAAAGAAACATCACAAGCTGTAACTTTACATGAATAATCAAGAAATTTTAAAGCTAAATTTCCTGTTCCAGAGCCAAAATCCAGTACAGAAATATCAGTTTTATTATACGAAAAATCAAGAAGTTCAGAAATAGTGCTTACAAGCCTTTTTTGCTCATACTCATTATAAATCTCCTTATGTTTGGCATTATAAATTTCGGCAATTCTATCATGTTTTTTTTCATTTTGCCTTATATCATCCATATTATAATTTCTTGTATAATTTTTCTAACTCATTTAAATACTGAATAATATCAAACATCTTGACATCTTCTGTAGCTTGCAACATAAGTTTTTCACGCAAGCCTTTATCATTCAATAACATTTGTATTTTTTGGGACAAATCTTTTACATCTTTCACTTTAAAAAGCAATCCGTTTTTATTATGAATTACAATTTCATTAAGCCCATCTATATTGGAAGCAATTACCGGTTTATTATGAGCAAAAGCTTCAAGGGCAACAATTCCCAGTGCCTCTTTGTGTGAAGGAATTATCAAACAATCAATATTCGGGTAAAAATCTGTATGCATATCATGAACATAACCCAAATATTTTACTTTTTCGGATATTTTTCTTTTATCAATCTCTGCTATTAAACTTTTTGACTCCTCTCCTGTTCCGGCAATCAGTATTTTTAAATTTTTGTTTTCAATAAAATTAATACTGTTAAGCAAATCTTTCCATCCTTTACCCATAATAATTCTACCTGCAAAACCAAGTACAAAAGGCGTATTTTTCATTAATAAATCTTGCCTTTGTTCTATGGATTGAATCTTTAAGTTGATCTGTTTGAGGTTAATAAAATTATATAAGGTTTTGATTTTGTTTTCAGTTATTTTGGTTTTATTTTTCAAACTAATATGCACTTTCTGCGAAACCGCTATAAATGAATCAACTCTTCTTTTTACAAATCGCAAAAAATTCTTAAAAATAAGATCTTCGATTTTGCTCCCTGTTTCACTACCCAAAATTTGACCATGTTCATGAAAAATTAATTTTAGTTTTGAATGGAAAAACAGCTTAATAAGATACCCAAAAACTTGTGAACGAAACAAATGACAATGCAAAATATCAATTTCATATTTCTCTATTTCTTTTTTTATTGTAAACAAAGGTTTAAATGAATATTTTGAATGTGAATTAAAGACAAAAATATTATGATGTTCAATATTATTAATAAGTTTTGTTTTTCTTAAACAAAACAAATAAATATTAGGATTCAGTTTTTGATTCTCAAACAGATCTTTCAATAAAATTTGTGCACCACCTGGTCCTAAAGTATCAATTATGTGCAAAACCTTCATAATACAATTACCGGGTTATAATTATTGTTTAATTAATTTAGTTTTTTTGCCAATGAAAAAGAGTCTCAAATTTTTTATTGCCGGTGTAGAGAATATTTGATTTTTTTTGCCCTTTGTACCGCATTATTATATCAATTTGTTGATTATTAACTACAAAGTCATAAACTCTTATGTCATCAATAATGCCCTTGAAAAAAGGGTTCACTTTTATTTTAACCAAATCGCTAATATTATTTTTAAATGTTTTCTCAATAACTTTTCTACCATTTACAAAAACTCCGAACTTATCACCTTTTTTACCTCCAGTTTGATAATATACAACATGGTTTTGTTTCCTGTTCTCAATATTATTTATTTTCAAAATATTTAATGTGTCTTTTCCATGTTTTATTAGTAAACTTTTTTGTTGATTTTCATATGTTAATGTAAAAACAGTATCAATATGATTATGAAAATAATAGGGTGTTTTAATTGTTTCAGGCGAAAAAACAAGCCATGTTGCAATAGAATAGGCATTTTTTGTATTCAAATTTGCTGTTGGCATAAATATTTCTGCTTTTTTAAAGTATGAAGTATCTTTAAGCATATTTTTATTGTAATAATATACCTCAACACCGGTAGTATCTACACCATGTCCATGATATTTTTTGAAATATGTATTTGCATAATTTCTTACAAGAGAATCTATACGCAAACTATTATGCGTATGCCATGTAAGCCAACCTGCGTCATGTTGTTGTAAGTTTGTAAAAATTTCATTAAAAGGTTTGCCTTTATAATGCGCAACAGGCATAACAACCACAGATGAGTCTATGTCATCAAGGTAAATTTCAGGGCCCCAGTGCCTTAGCAAAAGCTCGCCAGGCTTTAGGTTTTTATTAATTGTTTTGTATGCTACAGAAGGCCTGGCTGGTGAAGCGAAATTACTTATATACAAATCATTATATCTTGAAGTAAAACTTTGAAGAATAGAAATAACTAACAAAGCAATTAAAGAAATTTGGATTATTCTATTGAATAGTGTTTTTAGTATTAATATTGAAAAACCAATGATCAGTATAATACTTATAGGAACTGCAAATGATACATATCTGAATGAAACCGGAAATTTAAAAATATATGAAAAGGTAAGCCAAATAACGAAGGAAGAAGCTATTAGAATTAAATATTTTTTGCGAAACTTGTTATTTTTAACAATAAATAAGCTTGATAAACCAATAAAAACAAATATTAAATTTGTTGTATATGAAAATGGAAACCCAAAAATGAGCTGAGTATATATTTCTGAATTATTCCCTTTAAAAAAAGTAGCATATCTTAAGGCAGCTCTTATATCCGAGAACATATTAATAAAAAACCAGGTAACAAGAATAGCAAAGATACCTGCTACAATAACAAAAAGATATTTTTTTTCTTTTGTAAAAAGGATTATTAAGATACTAAATAAGAATAATACCGGAAATAAGATAAGAGAATTAGCATGTAGTTGATATGCGAAATAGAAAAAAATAAGAAAAAGAGGTAAAAGAGAATAATTAAAATTTAGAAATTTCCCAATAAAAGAGTTATTGGTTGTCTTAAGAAATTTTATTGTGTTTTTCTCAGTTAAAATCCTAAATGCCAGATAGAATGTAATAATATATATTGGCATTAGCATCGCATACATCCTCCCCCAGTGTTGTAATAATAAAAACTCAAAGAAAAATGCAAAAGAAAAGATAGTTAAAATCGAAGCAGTTTTGTCTCTTACAAAAAAACGACTAATAAAAAATGCAATTAAAAGTAGAAGTATACCAAATAAGGCAGAAGGAAAACGGGCAGCCCAATTACTGATTCCAAAAACCTTAAATGATTGTGCAACTACAAACAGGTGAGGCCTTGCCCTGTCATAAGTTTTGCCAATAATCTTATCTTTAATAAAACTCCATTGTTTGTATTCACCTGTATGATAATATCCTGCCGCACCCTTTGTAACCTGCGCTTCATCAGAATACAAGTCGAAATAATCGAGCCTGTAAAAAAGTGTGAAAATTGAAATGCCAATAATAACAAGAAGAAGAGATGTTGAAAGAATTTCCTTTTTTGAAAATAATTTTTTTATTGGATTGAAAATTCGCTCTTTTATACCTAATTTTTCCTCTTGAACTTCTTTTTTTGAATATAAACCGTTAATTATTTGCTGTAACTTAGCTTTATGAATCCAAACTGATATTATACCTAACACAATGGTAGGAACCATTAAAATGTTTTGAAAAGCCATAAGTCTATTATAAAATACAATAAACTCATTTGAATTTTCTTGAATTGGAATAAGGCTTATTGAAATACTATACAGCAATAATATTAAAAAAGTATATTTTGCAATGTTTGCTGTTAGTTTTTCTTCAATTTTAAATATGCTATAGAAAATTATGGCTGAAAGGATTAAAGATATTAATATAAAGGTGCTTTTATTTATAGAAAGTTGAAGAAGTGTACTATTATCCTGAACAAACAGGTAATTAATTATAAAAGTAAAAATTCCGGTAAGAAGTCCATAAAGCAGGTTGTTACTGCTTTTTTTAATGTTTCCCTTTGCTTTCGGCTTTGTTGTAGCTGTTATTTTTTGCCTTTTACTTGTTCTCTTCATCTGATAATTTGCAGCTAAGTTTTATTTACACAAATATATAAAAGCTAACTTTCAAACCAAACAATCACGACAGGAGTCAGCAAACCATTTGACACACCAAACGGTTTTTGCAAATGCATTGTGATTGTCAGGTATGGCCAATAGATTTGAAAAAATAAAAACAAGTACAAAAACAAATTAATACATAAAATCAAAAAATATCTGGCGTTGGGCCAATTCTGTTGATGTAGTCGGGGCGCGACTATTCATATCTGTAAAACAGTCGCACCCCGACTATTTCGTTAGTTTTATCAACAAATTTAACCCCTGATTAAATATTTAACCCTGAACTATTTAAAACTTTTATAAGCTCATTTACAACATTTCCCCAATTATATTTTTGTCTAAACTGTGCTAAAAATTCTGAATCAACAGTACATACTGATGGGTTATCAATACAATTTTCCAATTTTGAAGCTAATTGTTTACTGTTTTTAAATTCAATAAAATCACCGTTTTTCCCTTTTTCAATTACATCTGTATTCCCGCTAACCGGGGTAGAAATCATATAAATTCCTGTTGATAATGCTTCCAGGGCAGCAATTGACATTGCCTCATCAGATGATGTGCTAACTATTATATTTGCCGATTGATAATACCCAATTATTGTTTTTTTATCTACCCAGCCTTTAAAAATAATGTTTTTTTCAAGACCCTTTTCTTTCACAAATTGTTGCATATTATGTTTTAAAGGCCCGTCACCAAGAATAAGTACCTGAAAATTTGTATTGTTCTTATTTCTTAATAACTCAACGGCCTTCAGAAAAGTAAAAGGATCCTTTTGATCAACCAGCCTTCCTACAAATAATATTGTGAAAATTTCATTTTTAGGGAAATTTGAAGGGAAAAACTCTTTTGTTTCACAACCATTGGGGACTATAATATTTTTATTTTTTTGTTTTCCCATAAACCGGTCAGCATTTTTTTTCATTGACCCGGTAAGCAAAATAAGTTTGTCTGCTTTATTGCAAATATGCTTTATCCAAAAATAAGTTATTAAATGATATTTAAACATTTGTTTAGGGAAAAACCATGGTATATCCTGGCCATGTGAAATAACGGCATATGGAATTTTGAACTTTCTATTTATATATCTTGCAACTTCCCCACCTGGTAATGCAAAATGAGCAAAACAATAATCAAATTTGTTTTCTGTAAGGTAACCCGAAAGAAATTTTTTGGAATATTGTATCCAGGAAATCCATTCATCAGCAGTTGACTTATAATTGTATCTTCGTTTTGATTTAAGTTTTATAATTGTTAAATTTTCTTCCTCTGACAATTCCTTTTCGCCTTCATACCATGTAGTTAACACGGTTGTTTTAATAGCTGCTTTTGCAAAACCCTCAGCATGATATTTTGAAACAACACCCGCACCACCACCCAGAGGTGGATATTCATAATTTAAGATAAGAATCTTCAATACTTATTTCATATTTGTGGTTAATGTCAAGTGATAGAATTATCAATATTAATTTTTTCACGAATAATATAAATTGGCCTGGAACGCACTTCATTAAATATTCTTCCAATATATTCACCAACAATCCAAATAAGCATAAACATAAAGCCCATGAAAATGAAAAGTATCACAATGAGCCACTTGTAAAGGTGGTAATATACATTATTTATTAAAACATCACCTATCTGGTAAAACAATAATGCCATTCCTAAAATGATAGTAACAAACCCCAAATAAAATCCAAGACGCAATGGAAGCACCGAAAAGTTTAACATACCATCCATCCCGAGACGAGCAAGTTTACCTAAAGAATAAGCAGATACCCCTTCCTTCCGGTCTGGCCGCTGATAGTCAACAAAAGTATGCTTAAATCCTGTCCAGGCCACCATACCCCTTAGATACCTTGAATGTTCAGGCATATTGTTAAGCTCAAGAAGTACTGAACGGTCAATTAATCTAAAATCACCAACATTCCTTGGAATATCAACAAACGAAAACATACTTAAAAGCTTATAGTACATTTTAGATCCTAATTTTTTAAGCATATTATCTTTTCGATAATTTAAACGGCGTGCATAAACAATATCAAAACCCTCTTCCCATTTTTTTAACATTTCACGAATTACTTCGGGAGGATCCTGCAAATCACAATCCATTGAAATAACCGCATCGCCTTTTGCAAATTTTAATCCTGCAGTTAGCGCTGCCTGATGCCCAAAATTCCTACTTAAGCTGATCGTTTTTACTTTTTTATCCGTTTCTGACAATTGCTTAAGCCTTTCCAGGGTATTATCCGCACTTCCATCATTAACAAAAATTATTTCAAAGGTCTCTTTAATTTCAGTCATTAAAGCTTTTAACCGGGAATATATAATCTCAACATTTTTTTCCTCATTATATGCGGGAATCACAAACGACAACATAAAGCAGGTTTCTTTTTATAAGTTGTAAATATATAGATTAATAGGTTATTTTAAAAGTTGTTTCAATTATAAAATATTTATCACGTTAAAAAAATCCAAAATCTAATTGTCGGGCAGTAAGTCCTATACATGAAAACGTGCTCTAAAAAAAGTCATGTTCGTCAGAATTTTGTAATTTTTCAACCAAATTTCATTAATATTTTCAAAATCCTGTACATCATGATTGTAATTTTGTAACAATTTTAAAATTTGATTCCCCAAATTTGTTAGTCATTTATTTAACCTTATTTTTATTAACTAAAATTATTTAATGATGAAAAAAATTCTATTTGGAATTATTACACTTTCGTTAGTGGTATTTGTTTCTTCTTGTCAAAAAGAAGATCAGGCTGCTAAACAAGAAATTACAACTGTAGCAGATGATATTATTGCAGGTCAGTATGTAGTGGTATTAAAACCAACTACAAACAAAGCATTTGCTCAGTTAAAGTATGTTGAAAAAATTCAAGTAGTTAAACAAGAAGCAATACAAATGGGTGTTGATGAATCGTCTGTTAAGCAAGCCTACGGTTCAGCAATTCATGGTTTTGCAGCTAAACTTAACGATGAACAATTAGCTCAACTAAAAAATGATGACAGGGTAGCATACATTGTTCCTGATAAAATGTATACCTTAGGTAGAGGTCCTGGAGGCGGAGGAACTGTAGACCCACCAGAACCTGAAGACCAAGTAATACCTTATGGAATTACCCGTGTTGGTTATGGTGACGGTACAGGTAAAACAGCCTGGATTATTGATACAGGTGTTGATTTAGACCATCCTGATTTAAATGTTGATGGTGCTAGTGGTTATGATTTTATCAATAATGATGCTTTTGCTGATGATGATAACGGACATGGATCACATTGTGCCGGTACAGTTGCAGGTATTGACAATGAAATTGGTGTAGTTGGTGTTGCAGCCAATGCAACAATAGTACCTGTTAAAGTATTAGACAGAAGAGGTAGCGGTGCTTATTCAGTAATTATTGCCGGTGTTGATTTTGTTGCCGCTAATGCTACACCCGGTGATGCAGCTAATATGAGCCTTGGTGGTGGTGTTTATGAGCCAATTGATGATGCAGTTGTCAATTTAGCAAATGCAGGTATTTATGTAGCCCTTGCAGCAGGTAATGAAAGTGATGATGCAAATAATCATTCCCCGGCAAGAGCAAATGCAGCAAATATCTGGACTACTTCTGCTATGGATGAAAATGACTACTTTGCTTATTTTTCTAATTATGGAAATCCACCTATTGAATTTTGTATGCCTGGCGTAAATACATTCTCAACATATAAAGATGGTGGTTTTACAACCATGAGCGGTACTTCTATGGCTTCACCTCACATGTGTGGTGTATTATTAATGACCGGCGGAAACCCTACAACTGATGGTTATGTTAATGGTGACCCTGATGGTGATCCTGACCCGATTGCTCATTTATAGATTTTAAAACATATATTTAATCATAAAATTTAAGCCGTATATCACCATATACGGCTTTTTCATGTAAGAAAACCGACATGTTATCAATAACTTGCTCTTTCAAAAAATTATAACTTTAACAACCTATACACACCTACATATCTAAATGTCAACAAGTAACAATTTTTTTATATTCCACATATAATATAAATTTCCAGGTTTCAAAATTTTCAAACGGGATTTCGTATTTTTTTTTGAATCCATTTTTTTATATTTGTTAATCATTTTATTTAATCCTATTTACTAACTAATAACTAATTAATTATGAAAAAAATTCTTTTTGGAATTATTGCCCTCTCTTTAGTGGTATTTATTTCTTCTTGTCAAAAAGAGGATCAGGCTGCTAAACAAGACATTACTGTTATAGCTGATGATATTATTCCTGGTCAGTACATAGTGGTATTCAAACCAACTACAAACAAAGCATTTGCTCAGTTAAAGTATGTTGAGAAAGTTCAAATGGTTAAGCAAGAAGCTCTACAAATGGGTGTTGATGAATCGTCAGTTAAACAAGCCTACGGTTCTGCAATACATGGTTTTGCTGCTAAACTTAGTGATGAGCAATTAACTCAACTAAAAAATGATGACAGGGTAGCATACATTGTCCCTGATAAAATGTATACCCTGGGTAGAGGTCCCGGAAACGGGGGAGGAACCGTAGATCCGCCAGAACCTGAAGACCAGGTAATACCTTATGGAATTACCCGTGTTGGTTATGGTGACGGTACAGGTAAAACTGCCTGGATTATTGATACAGGTGTAGATGTAGACCACCCCGACTTAAATGTTGATGCTGCAAGTGGCTATGATTTTATCAACAATGATGCTTCAGCTGATGATGATAACGGACATGGATCACATTGTGCCGGTACAGTTGCAGGTATTGACAATGAAATTGGTGTTGTTGGTGTTGCAGCCAATGCAACTATTGTTCCTGTTAAAGTATTAGATAGAAGAGGTAGTGGTGCGTATTCTGTAATTATTGCCGGTGTTGATTTTGTTGCTGCTAATGCTTCCCCTGGAGATGCAGCTAATATGAGCCTTGGTGGTGGTGTTTATGAGCCAATTGATGATGCAGTTGTCAATTTAGCAAATGCAGGCATTTATGTAGCCCTTGCCGCAGGTAATGAAAGTGATGATGCGAATAACCATTCACCTGCAAGAGCAAATGCAGCAAATATCTGGACTGTTTCAGCTATGGATGAAAATGACTATTTTGCATATTTTTCTAATTATGGAAACCCACCTATTGAATTTTGTATGCCTGGCGTAAATACATTCTCAACTTATAAAGATGGTGGATTTACAACCATGAGTGGTACTTCTATGGCTTCACCTCACATGTGCGGTGTATTATTAATGACCGGAGGAAATCCATCTACAGATGGATACGTTAATGGTGACCCTGATGGAAACCCTGATCCAATAGCTCATTTATAGATTTTAAAACATATTTAATCATAATATTTAAGCCGTACATCAAACTGTACGGCTTTTCCATATAAAAAACTAAGAAAATGAAAAAAATTTTACTAGGATTCGCAGTTATTGGTATGCTATTATCAGCTTGCCAAAAAGAAGATCAAATTATAAAAAATGATGCTAATCAAACTTTAGATCAAACTATTCCGGGACAATACGTTGTAGTAATGAAGCCTACAACTAACAAAGCCTTCAATAACCTCAATTATGCTGAAAAAATTCAAGCTGTAAAAAAAGAAGCTAAACAAGTTGTTGCTGAATACGATATTTCTAAAGATGCTGTTCAGTTAGCTTATGGAACAGCGCTTAAAGGCTTTTCGGCAAAACTTTCAAATGATGAGTTAAACAGGTTGAAAAATGATGACCGTATTGACTATATTGTACCTGATAAAGTATTTATCTTAAAAAAACCTGTACCAGAACCACCTACAGAAGAAGAAATTCCATATGGAATTGAACGAGTTGGTTATAGCGACGGAACCGGGAAAACTGCCTGGATAATAGATACAGGTATCGACTTTGACCATCCTGATTTAAATGTTGATGTATCAAGGGCAGCTGTTTTTACAAATGATGCAACCGCTGATGATAATAACGGACATGGCTCGCACTGTGCAGGTACTGTTGCAGCTATTGATAATGAAATTGGTGTTGTTGGTGTTGCAGCAGGGGCAACAGTTGTTCCTGTTAAAGTCCTCAAAAGAAATGGCAGTGGGTTTAATTCCTGGATTATTGCCGGGATTGATTACGTTGCCGCTAATGCTTCTCCAGGAGATGCAGTAAACATGAGCCTTGGTGGTGGTGTTTACCAACCTCTTGATGATGCAGTATATGCAGCATCACAAAAAGGTCTTTTCTTTGCACTGGCTGCCGGTAATGAAGAAGATGATGCTCTTAATCATTCTCCTGCAAGAGTAAATGGTCAGTATATTTGGACTATTTCTGCAATGGATGTGAATGATGACTTTGCTTATTTTTCCAACTATGGTACTCCTGTTGATTACTGTATGCCGGGTGTTAGTGTATATTCAACACATAAAGATGGTGGTTATGCCACTTATAGTGGGACATCTATGGCTGCTCCACATATGTGTGGTGTTTTATTACTTACAAATGGAAACCCTTCAACAGATGGTTACGTAAATGGTGATCCTGATGGCGATGCTGACCCAATTGGCCATTTGTAAAACTTATATTGTGGTAAACACATAAATATAAAATAGTTTAGGATATATAAAAGCTGCCTGTTTAACTTCAGGTGGCTTTTTTTATGCTGAAAATTATATTAAAATATTTGCTAATATTAACCTATTTATGATAATTTTGTTTGTCATCACTCTTTATAACAATGAAGCTTCAAAACCTTATCAAATATTTCAATGCTTGCTACCAAGCTGATAATAGTGGCCTGACTATAAATAATTTTTTTGGTTCAAGTGTTGAAAGCAGGATCGTTTTTGAAGAAGAGGATGAGATAATTAACGGTTTATTGCCCTTTATTCCTATTGAAACAAAAAAAGCTGTAGATGCATCAAAAACAATTGGAGTTTACCGAAAAGAAAAAGAACTGGTTTACGCTTCGCTTTTTATTATTGGAAAAACAATCAGCTTTACCAACAAACCAACAACTATTTGTTCTCCTTTGTTTATATATCCGGCTAAAATATTCCTTGATGACGATATATATTATTTAGAACCCGATCAATCGAACCGTAGAGTTAACTACTCATTATTAAGCCAAATTAGAAAAAATGAAGAAAATAATAATGAGTTTTTTGAGGAGTTTTCTAATTCCATATTGCAGAATAATATAGATGAATTTACACTCTCATCCTTAATTGGGATACTTAAAAAATATTTACCTGAACTTGATACCTCTTCTCTAAATGATTTTCCGAAACTAATGCCTCAGGCAGCTATTAGGAAAATGATCTCATCAGCTAGTTCTGAAATGGAAGGATACAAAATAATTGCAGCTAGTGGAGCAGGCATTATTAAAAAATCAGTTAATACAAGGGGTATTATTAATGAACTTACAACAATGACAAAAGGTGGTAACTTATCAACGCCACTAAAAACAATATTCAACTTTCAGAAAACAAAAAAGAAAAGTACGAAGCAAATTGGCAGAGTACCAGCTATCATGAATTTATCCCAACAAAAGGTACTTGAAATAGCTGAAAAATTCCCTGTTAGTTTAATCAATGGCCCTCCCGGAACAGGAAAATCATATACTATTTCAGCATTGGCCATTGAGCAAATGAGCAAAGGTAAATCAGTACTTATTGCTTCAAGGACTGACCAGGCTGTTGATGTTATTGCTGATAAAATTGAGAACCAGCTTGGCATTAAAAATGTGATTATCCGGGGTGGGCGAAAAGAATATTTAAGGGAACTAAAACAACATTTGCAAAATCTGCTTAGCGGAATAAGAATACCTGATGAAAAAAACAGTTCCTCTTCTATTGCAAAGAAACTAAACACCCTTGATAATAAAATTGCCCGACTGGAAAAGCAGTTTATAAAACGTGTAGATGATGAACTTGATTGGGGGAAATATGTTGCAGAAACCCAAGATGATAATGGCTTTTTTGTTTCATTACGTAAAAAATATATTAACTGGCGAAACAATACTACAGATACACATTGGGATATTATTCAACAGTTAGACAAAGAGTTAAAATTAGAGTATACAGAAACCGTAAATTATATTGAACAAACTTATAATGAGCAAGTTTTTGAAGCCCTGCAGGAATCCCGTGAGGATTTTAAAACATTATTAAAAGCTTTAAGGGCAAGGCAAGGATCCAGGCAGGAAAACCTGTTTGAAGAAATTGATTTTAAGCTAATCCTGAAAACTTTCCCGATCTGGTTGGTAAAAATGAGCGATATATACAAAATATTGCCTTTGCAGACTGAATTGTTTGATATTGCTATTATTGATGAAGCAACACAGTGCGATGTGGCCAGTGCATTACCCATAATTCAAAGGGCAAAACAAGTTGTTTTTACAGGAGACCCTAACCAGTTAAGACATGTCTCATTTCTATCTACCGTAAGACAAAATTCAATTGCTCAAAAATTTAATATTGAAAATGTTGATCCATTTTTAATTGATTACCGCAATAACAGCATTCTGGATGTAATAACTGAAAGTCTTAACAACCAGGAACAGGTTGTATTTTTAAATGAACATTACCGAAGTACCCCGGCAATTATCAGGTTTAGCAATCAAAAATTTTATAGTAATTCCTTAAAAATAATGTCAGGTCGCCCTGATATTCCCTATAATCAAGGTGTTGAAATAATAAAATGCAATGGTAAGCGTACTAATAAAGGAACCAATTTAGAAGAAGCAGATATAATCCTACAAAAAGTTCATCAAATAATTAATAATGAAGTCCAATTGCCAAAAAAGGCATGCAAATCCATTGGTGTTTTATCACCTTTCAGGGCACAGGTTGAGTTTTTATCTGAAAAAATTAAACATCAATTTACACTACACCAAATTGAAAGGCATAGATTGAATGTTGCTACTGCATACGGTTTTCAGGGTGAAGAAAGGGATGTCATGTTTTTGTCTTTTGTGCTTGATAATGAATCCCACCCAACTGCTTTTCGTCATATTAACAAAAGAGATGTTTTTAATGTTAGTATTACCCGGGCAAAATCTTTACAATATATTGTTCACTCTTTAAATAGTAATGAATTAAACCCTACAAGCATACTCAGACAATATTTGGATAGCTTTATAACTACCGGAAAGGAGATTAAACCCAATAAGGTAAAAGATGTTTTTATTGATGAAGTAGTTGTTGAACTGCAAAAACTAAATTTAGCTATTTGGGTAGCATACCCCATTGCTGGTTTAAAAATTGATATTATTGTGCAACATAAAAATAAAACTTTTGGTATTGACCTTATTGGTTACCCCGGTGAATTTGAGGAAGCTTTTACCCTTGAACGCTATAAAATGCTGCAACGGGCTGGGTTAAATACCTTCCCCCTACCTTACACCTACTGGGTTTCAGACAAAGAAATGTGCCTGACAGAAATTCTGGAAACATTGGCTATAGTTTAACCCCAAAAATTCATAGAATTTTTGCTATCACAGATAGCGTCTAAGTTCAGCTATAATTTTGAGTAATCAAAATTAAGTTTCCCTAAGTCGGGGTTTCTCGCATTTAGATTGGCTACCGCCGAGCTAAAGGTTCATGGTTAGAAAAAACCATAGCCTGCCCCGCCTTAGCGGGGAATAATGCGGGTTAAAATAACGCATATTTTTCATATATCTATATCACATTTCTTTTATAAGTAGTTAGTATATACACCAAAATTGGGGGACGCTTGCTTTTATCTTTGCACATTTGCTAAAGCTACTAATCAAATTGTGTGGGGAAAAATTTGCAAGATGTAAATCAATTTTTTTGTTCAAAAAGTACACTTTTATTGTAAAATTGTTAATTTATCCAGATTATTTTACAAATAAACTTTTTTTTTCTGATTTTTAATATATTTTTGTTGTGAAATCCAAATATGTTTGGATGTTGTTTTACCTAAATTATAGTATTTTTAGATGCTTAAGCAAAGATTACAACAAAGATTAGTACAGAAATTGTCTCCCCAGCAAATTCAATTGATTAAACTGTTGGAGGTGCCAACTATTCAGCTTGAGCAGAGGATAAAGAAAGAAATTGAAGAGAACCCTGTTTTAGAAGAAGGACGCGATGAGGAGGATTCATATGAAGAGCAAAATCAGGAAGAAGAATATGATTCTGAAGCTGACCAGGATGAGTTTTCTCTTGAAGACTATTTACCAGATGACGAAGAAACACCTGCTTACCGGCTATCGGCAAACAATTATTCCCAAGATGATAAAAAAACGGAAATCCCATATTCTACCGGAACTTCTTTTCATGAGCATCTGAAACTGCAATTGGGACTTCGGATATTGGAAGATCATCAAAAAGCACTTGCCGATTATTTAATTGGAAATATTGATGAAGATGGTTATTTAAGACGTGATATCGAAGCAATTGTAAATGATATTGCTTTCTCACAGAATACAATGACAGATGAACGCGAGTTATTGGATATCTTGGAAATCATCCAGGATTTTGATCCACCGGGTGTAGGGGCGCGTGACTTACAGGAATCTCTTGCTTTGCAGTTAAAACAAAAGATAAAAACCTTTAAGAATGGGAATGATGAACCATTAAGGTTGGCTTATAAAATTATTAAGAACTATTTTAATGAGTTTACCAAAAAGCATTATGATAAAGTAGTTCAAAAATTAAACCTGACAGAAGATGAATTAAAAGATGCGGTTGATGTAATTCTTAAATTAAATCCTAAACCCGGGAGTGCTTATTCAAATCCACTAAACAGAAACTCGCAACATATTACCCCTGATTTTATTCTTGAAAATGTGGACGGAGAGTTAATTTTGAGCCTAAATTCAAGGAATGTACCTGACTTAAGGGTAAGCAGGACTTATGCAACAATGTTACAATCTTATCAAAGCAATAAAAATAAAAATTCAAAACAAGAAAAAGAAGCAATTTCATTTGTAAAACAGAAACTGGATTCGGCAAAATGGTTTATTGATGCGATAAAACAAAGGCAAAATACCTTAATGCACACTATGGATGCAATGATTCAGTACCAGAAAGAATATTTCAGGGATGGTGATGAGACCTTGCTTCACCCGATGATATTAAAGGACATTGCGGAAAGGACAAATTTGGATATTTCAACCATCTCAAGAGTGGTTAATAGTAAATACATTCAAACCAGTTTTGGGATTTTTTCTTTAAAATACTTTTTTTCAGAAGGAATGCAAACTGATACCGGAGAGGAAGTTTCAACACGTGAAATTAAAAAAATACTGCAGGAATGTATTTATAATGAGAGCAAGAAGAAACCTCTCACTGATGAAAAGTTAGCAGAAATATTGCAGGAAAAAGGTTACCAAATTGCAAGACGAACCGTTGCAAAATACCGGGAACAATTGAATATTCCTGTTGCCAGAATGAGAAAAGAGCTTTAGTTTAAGTGTTTGTCCATAAAGTCTGCCTTCTGCGTTACCCTTGTCTTAAATACCAAGCATTTACAAAAGTAAACTCTTGGGTTTTAAGACTTCAAAAGCTTTGAAGGCGAACATTCTGAAGCAAACAATCACATTATAGACAAACTAATTAGTGTTTGGCTATAAAATCTAAACATAAACCACAAAGAGCTGTGCCACTGCTAAAGCTTTAGGCCAAATGCGCTCAGGGTAGCTAAAAAAGTACCTGATTAATACTGTAAATAGAAACTTCATGACAAACTCAACAAAAATTATTAAACCCGCAAGGCTAAAGAAAGGAGATACCATTGGTTTAATTACACCTGCTGGTCCAATTACAGCAGAGCAACTGGAACAAACAAAAACACTGTTAAATCAGCTGGGTTACAATACCTATCACACAAATAATGTGTTATTGCAAAAAGGCTATTTAGCTGGAACTGATTCTGAACGATTGGATGATTTACACCAAATGTTTAAAAATGAAGAGGTAAATGCAATTCTATGTATCAGGGGTGGGTATGGTACACCAAGGCTATTAGATAATATCGATTATGACTTAATCCGTAATAACCCTAAAATATTTATTGGATATAGTGATATTACAGCCCTGTTGCAGGCAATTTACAAGTTTACAGGTCTAATAACTTTTCATGGTATTGTTGGGATTTCCGATTTTACTGAATATACAAAACATAATTTTCTTGAAATTTTAACTAATTCGAATGAATCCTTGTTGATAAAGTCAATAGAAGAGGATGGCAATTTGAATGAAGAATATAAACCTTATGTGATAGAAAATGGAATTGTTCAGGGTGAATTGGCAGGGGGGAATCTGGCTTTAATGGTTGCTTTAATGGGAACACCATTTGAAATTGATATTGAAGATAAATTATTGTTTATTGAAGATATTGGGGAAGCTCCTTTTAGAGTGGACAGGATGTTAACCCAATTAATCTTATCAGGTAAACTACAAAAAGCAAGAGCAATTGTTTTGGGAGTTTTTAATGATTGTGATTTTAATGGTGATGACATCACAGCTGAGAATTCCTTATCATTAAAAGAAGTAATTACTGACAGACTTTCAGGGCTTGGTATTCCCGTTATGTATGGGTTTTCATTTGGGCATATTGCAAACCAGGCAATTTTCCCTGTTGGTATTCAGGCTGAATTAAATACTGAAAAAAAGACGATAAAGTTGTTGGAAAAAGTGGTTTTATGATGAGCTTTGGCTGTGGTTTAAATTCGTAGCGCAATTTTTTATATTTTTATCTTCAAATCAGGGCTTTTCTAGTAAGAATCCTTCAAATGCCCAAAAGGTTTTGTAGCACTTTCTGTGAATTAATTGCTTTAATTACCAATAACTAAAACCATAATCCAGTAACAAAGTAAAAGCGTTAGAATTAAAAGATTAAAAGATACCTGTATTGTACAAATATTTCAAAAAATATTGGAATTTCCGGGTTGTTTCCATTCTAATGATATTTCTTATTATTGGAACAGTACGGATACAAACGGTTGCCCAACAGGTGATAATCCCACTGCAAAATGAATTAAATTTCCGTTTGGAAAAAGAGTTTTTTTCAAAAACTAAATTCCATTCCAATATAAAGCCCTATATCATTGATAAAAAAGCAACTTTTGATTCTCTTAATAGTTTGTTGAGAATTCCCACAAAAAATCAAACTTTAAACAAATTACTAAATGACAACTTAATTGATGTTGAAAAAAACAACTTTTCTTTATCAGCGAACCCCATTCTAAGAATATTCCCGGCTTATAATTTTGAATCAAACAGTTTTATCCAGGATTATCAGATTGGTTTAAATGTAAATGCTTATTTTAATGATAAACTTTCATTTTATGTGAATGGATTTTATGGTATTAAGTCATTTTCTAATGACTGGGATTATTTGGTTGATTCAACCGGTATTATTCCCCATTATGGGAAAATCTTGAATAAGCAAGAAAAGGGATATGATTACTTTTCTATTAACGGATATATTTCATACCAACCCTTGAAATATATTAACTTTCAGGTTGGGAAAGGGAAAAATTTCTGGGGCGAAGGATATCGCTCACTGTTCTTATCCGATAATTCAAATAGCTACCCTTATTTTAAAACAACAGTTGATATTTGGAAGTTCAAATATATTTGGATGGTAGGTGCATTAAATGATGTGGACACAGAAAAAAACCCGGAAAATTTGTTTTCCAAGCTGCAATTTTCGCATTATTTAAGCTGGAATGCTACCGAATGGCTCAATTTCAACTTTTTTGAATCAATTATTTCAAATCCGGTTGATTCCATTGGTGTACCCTATTTTAATGTGAGCTATTTAAACCCTGTTATCTTTTTTCGTCCTGTTGAGTTTGCCGGAGGTTCAGCTGATAATGCAGTAATGGGAATAGGCTTTAAGCTAAAAATCTTTAAAAAATACCACTTATATTCTCAATTTTTAATTGATGAATTTGTATTGTCTGAAATAAAATCTAACAATGGCTGGTGGGGCAATAAATATGGGATACAGGCGGGAGTTAAAATGTTTGACCTGTTTGGAATTGAAAACCTGATGTTTCTTGGAGAGTTTAACCTAATCAGGCCTTTTACCTATTCCTATTCGAATAGTATACAAAATTATGGAAACCAAAAACAGGCACTTGCACACCCTTCAGGAGCAAATTTGAAAGAAGGGATCGTTTTATTGCATTACCACTATAAAAGATTTTCATCTCAAATAAAAGGGATATATCAAATAAACGGTATTGATTCTGACCTTGTAAGCTATGGTAAGGATATTTACAAACCCTATACTATGCGTTTAGGTGATTATGGACATTATACAACACAGGGCTTGTCAACAAAGTATTTGAATATGGAATTAAAATGCGGATGGCTGATAAATCCGAAACATTTTACTCAATTACAATTTGCAATATCTAAACAACAAACAATTAACAATGAAAGGAGTACAAAAAATATATTATTTCTTTTAGGAATTAAAAGCCTAATATTTAATGAATCCCTTGACTTTCAATAAGCCCGGTTTTCTAACGTTGAATCAATTTGCATTCCAAATTATTATATAATTCTCTTCTTGATTAAATTACACATAACACACTATAACATAAAACTTTCAGTACTTTTTTGTAATATGTATTCCGTATATTTCAGCAAAAATAAAAAGCTAATGAATTGCGTATTAATATTTTTCACTATATTTGTCTGGAACACAAAGAAAACATTTTACTAATTTAAAAACTTATCTTGCAATAAATTTTCAGGGAGTAATTTAATAGTGGTTGTTAAACAGAAATGATTTCATCATAATATGTGATGAAAGTATTTGTTCGACTAAATTAGAATTAATGCGTTCATGGAATTTTGATAGATTACCTATGAGGGTGGGTTTTTTATTAACATTGACTCCTAATTATTTAAATAATTCCTTAGTTTTTTTATTGCCTAACTAATTATTTAACAAAATGGAAAAATCAAGTTTTTGGAACGAGAAATGGAAACCTATTTGGTTTGAAGGGATCAATGAACAGGAAAAGTACGAAGTATCTGATTTTGGAAGGATTCGCCGGTTTAAAAAAGAAATCAAGGACTGGAAAGTGCTTAAAGCTCAGCTAGTTAATGGTTACAGGTATTTTACTTTTAAGTCAAATATTGATTGGAAACACAAAAAAACCAAGATTGTACATAAAATTGTTGCTGAAGCATTTTGTAACCGTCCTTCAGAAGATTACACTTACGTAGTGCACCTTGACTTTAATAAGGAAAACAACAATGCAGAAAATCTGAAATGGGTTAATAAAAAACTATTGGCTGAACATCACAAAACCAATCCTAATTACCTGGCTATCAACCGCAAGGGTCGGATAACGAATGCGAAGTTGACTGAAACAGATGTTATCAGGCTAAAAAAGAAACTCAAAAGGGGGAAAAATAAGCTCTATAAGCTGGCTAAGGAGTTTGGCATTACCCATACTCAATTGAACAGGATCCGTTCAGGTGAAAACTGGGGGCATGTTAAGTTAGAAGATGAGGATTAATTTTTAAATTAATAATAGTATGAAGAGACACACGGCCGTGTGTCTTTACAATTCATGCATCATTTTTTAATCAGGACGTTTTTATCATTGTCACAGATACACTTTTAATCTGCCCACCCATTGGTGGGTTCATCTTCCTTACTTTTATGCTGGCTTTTTTTATGTCTTGAAGATTATCGAACAGGGCATTTAAGATGCGTTGTGCAATATTTTCAAGCAGGTGTGATTTTTGTTCCATCTGCTCTTTTATTATTTTATAGGCAGTTTGGTAATTGAGAGCATCCTGTATAGCATCAGATTTCGCAGCTGTATCACATTTAGCTTCAATTCTTAAATCCAATAAAAAGCGATTGCCCACAATCCGTTCTTCCTCATAATGCCCATGGTAGGCATAAAATTCCATTTCTTCAATTTCAATTATACACATGGTATACTAATTTAGGATTTTTGATTTAAAATGCACAGGTTAAGAGTTACAAGTTGCAGGTTAAGAGCAACTCATAACCTGTAACTTGTAACAACAAATATTAATTAACCCTTTGCAGATGTTTTTAAAGCGAAATACTGTTTTAGTGAGTTCAAAACTTATTCAACAACTACTTTTTTTTCTTCACCATTGGTTTGATCTTTACCACCAAGTACAAACTTATCATAAACCCATAAACCAGCTACGGCAATAACTCCAATAATTGTAAAAACAATCCATATTTTTGATGGGTTGTAGTTTATCCATAGGAAGTCAGTTAATTCGGCTTGAGTCATCCCCATTAGTTCGCCGGCCTTGTTAAAATAGTCATTTTGGGTGAAACCATTCGTTATTTCTGGTATTTCAAGTCCGCGTTTCGCTACCTCTGCTTGTAGTAAAGCAACCTTATCGCTCATTGCTTCATAAACCCTTCCTGATAATATTCCAGCAAAGAAATTCCCAATCGCCATAGGTAAAAAGGAATACCCCATATAAAGCGCGACTTTATCTCTTGGTGCAATTGTACCTATATATTCAATAATTTTGGGTGATGCAGCCATCTCACCAATTGCAAAAATAAAAATCCCTAAAACAACATAACCAACATCAAGCGTTGCAAAAGAAATCCCAACACCAATTGCAGCAATTATAATTCCACTAATCATGGCATTAATTGCTCTATATCTCATAACAATTGCAGATATTAAAATTTGGAAAAGGATAATAAAGCCGGCATCAAAACTAACTACAATTTCAGGGTTTACGATGTTGCTTCCATCATTAGTGCCAAAAAACCATGCAAGTCCTGACCAAATTGATGCTAAGAAAGTGTATAATGAGCTTGTATCAACCCACTGATCAATAAAATTAGGTAATGTATAAAATATTTGATTGAACATTGTCCAGAATCCAACAATGAACAGTAAGAACAGAATAAATTTAAAGTCTTTAAATATTGTTGTTATATTATTGAATATTTTTTTGTTTGACTCATCTATAGGAAGGGAATCTAGATATCCTGCAAATTTAAAGCTATATCTTTCCTTATCGACTTTGAAAATAATTTTAATTAGAAAAATATATAAAGGTTCTATTATGAATAGTGTAACAAATATGGTAAAAAAGACTACGAAAATTACTATTGAAGTAAACATTGTCCAAATCAGGATTATGTAATCCAAGATAATCCCCTTGGATTTTATTTCATTTTCACGTTTAGGCTCCTTATAAAACAGGATTACTAATAATAAGTTGATAACTATAGAAGCGGTGGACATTATAAAAACATAATTCCAATCAATAATTCTCATTTTTGATGCAACAATTGGCCCTAAAAAGCCGCCTATATTTACCATCATATAAAAAATCCCAAACCCTATTGATTTTGTATCCTTATCAGTAGTTTTTGCGATCGTAGCAGAAATAACAGGTTTAAACATAGCAGCTCCTAGGGCTACATATAGAAATGAGAAAAACACAAGTCCATAGGTATTAAACTGCCCCATCATGAAATATCCTGATGATAAAATAACGTATGCCACAATTAATACTTTCCGGTATCCAAACCTGTCAGCAATAGCGCCAGTAGCAATAGGCAATAAGTACAGAATTGCCGTTACAATCCCCATTATATCTCCTTTTTGGCTCTGAGTAAACCCTAGGGCTCCTTCATCAGTTGATTTGGTGAGATACAAAGCCAAAACAGCAAAAAGCCCATACCACGCCCATCGCTCAAATAGCTCCATGGTATTAGCAACCCAAAAGGTTTTGGGGAATTTTTTAAAAACACTGGTTTTTTTCCCTGTTGATTTATTTTCACTCATAATATTAAATTAAGTTTAGGAATTTAGATGCCTAAATTAACAATTTTTCAGTAAGTGAGAAATGATTTTGCCTCATATCAATCCAAGGTGTTTAGTAATATCAAATATCCTGACTTATCGCAAACAGTATTGTCGTAATTTATGACACTTTCATTAAGCTAACTTATAGTAATTGGCTATTAGTCTTTGGTAATTACAAGCAGTACAATGACCAATTAGTGTCGGTCTATAATGTACCAATTTGTTGATTTTTTGGTTTATTAAACTTATTTTGAAAGAGGTAGAGGTTGGCAGTAGGCAGTCCACAGTAGGCATTAACTCTGCAAAGACTGCCTGCTGTGAACTGTAGACTGTTGTTTTATAAGAAAAAAACAAAAACTTGAAAAGAATCTGACTTTAAAAACAGGCTCTAATTAGTGTCCGTCCATAAAGTCGAGAGTTTGAGCTATAAAGTTCAAATTCGAGGCTTGCAGGTTTTGAAAATCAGGGAGTCCCGATATAGCTTTTGTAAGGTTTTTATAATAAAAACCAACAAAAAGCATGATCGGGATGACCGTTTTCAAAACCTGCGTAACGAAGAAGTTGGACTTTATAGACAAACTCTAATTACAAGCCCTGAAAAAAAAATACAATTCTACAGAAACATATTCTACAAAATTTTTGCATTTAATAGAATATGTTCATAAATTCGCCACAAACGAAAGCAAACGAAAGTTAAAAGCGAGAAATACTGTTTCAGTAGAAAGCTTTTAAGCTTATTATTTAATTTGTTATTAACTAAATAGGAAAATATTATCTTTACTGAAGAGCGCCATAAGGAAATTAAAAAACTTATAAACGAAAAAAATCGTGTTTTTGTTAATGATTTATGTGGTTTATTTGAAACTTCTGCTGTTACTATCAGACGAGATCTTCAGGTTCTTGAAGAGCAGGGAGCACTAAAACGTGTTCATGGCGGTGCAATAAGTCATAAATCATTATTTACCGGCTTAGCTCTTTCAGAAAAAGAAAAAATAAAAACTCAAGAAAAAGAACGTATTGCAAAATATGCTGCTGGATTGGTTGAACGAGGGGATGTTATCATAATTGATTCAGGATCTACAACTCTACAGTTTGCAAGAAATTTAAAAAACCTAACAGAGATTACTGTTATTACCAATGCCTTATATGTAGCTTCTGAACTCTCAAAAAGTGATATAAAAATTATCTTAACAGGTGGTGAAATGGACCCGGATTCACTCACTTTAGTTGGCCCTCTTGCTGATGAAATCCTTCAAAAAATATCGGCTGATAAATTATTTATGGGTATTGATGCCGTTGATCTTACATCAGGATTAACCACACCAAGCATCATTGAAGCAAGAACAACTAATATGATGATGCAAGCTTCCGGTGAGAAAATATTATTGGTGGATTCATCAAAATTTAATAGAAGAAGTTTAGCTGTTGTTAGTAAAATAAATTTAGTTGATAAAATTATTACTGATGACAAACTCGATAAAGAAGAAATTAAAAAGTTCGAATCTGCAGGAGTCGAAGTAATTGTTGTTTAATGGGTTCGATAATATATGCGTAAGCCATTATTTATTATAGTTGATTTAAAATTTTTAAATATTAGAACCTTAGTCTTATGAAAATGAGAAAAAGTAAAGTACTTAAAAAGTTAAGAGCCGGTGAGATTGTTAGTTGTTTAAATGTTCATTTAGACGCTCAGGTTTCGGATATTGCTGGTCTGAGCGGATTTGATTGTCTTTGGATTGACAGGGAACATCTTGCACAGGATTGGTCAACTCTTCAATCACATGTATGGGCAGCTAAAAGTCATGATATGGATGTAATGGTGCGAGTTTCACGAGGTAGTTACAGTGACTATATTAAACCTCTTGAATTGGATGCAACCGGTATTATGGTTCCACATATTATGGGAATTGAAGATGCTCGTAAAGTTGTTCAGATGACTAGGTTTCATCCGATTGGTCGACGCCCGATTGATGGGGGTAACGCTGATGGCGGATATACTACGATAGATTACTCCGACTACATAAAAGAGGCAAATGAGGAGCGTTTTGTAATTCTACAAATTGAAGATCCGGAACCACTCGATGACCTCGAAGCAATTGCAGCACTTGATGGGATTGATATGCTCTTTTTTGGTCCTGCCGACTTTAGTCAAGGTATTGGAGCACCTGGTGACTGGAATCATCCAAAACTCATTGAAGCACGTAAACGAGTTGCCGAAGTCGCAATTAAGTACAATAAATTTGCTGGGATTCCAGCTAGTATGGGCAACATTGATGAATTGATTGCTATGGGATATAAATTTCTTGCAATTGGTGCTGATGTCGTTGGTATTGCTAATTACTGTAAACAACTTATAGAGGAATTTGATAAGAAAAAACAATAAGAAACATGGATAAAAATTGGTGGAAAGAAAGTGCAATAAATGTACCTAATATGATAGTGGATTCTCCGGGTCCTTTATCTAAAAAAATGCATGATAATACTACTAAGTACTTTAAGGGACTTAGTGGTCAGGTAAAACTATTTCCGGTTAGTTTTAAAGAAGGTTTCGGAGTAACATTA
>JBDLJL010000031.1:0-38290 GCA_039714415.1 Bacteroidota bacterium | reverse complement strand
AATTCATTGGTGAACCCCAGTACAAAACCTCCTCCTCCAGCACCACACAATTTTAAGTAATAACTATCATCATTTAGACCTGTTTCCCATGAGTTTTTACATGATTCAGGAATCATTTCCTGAAAATATTCAAGTTGAAATTCTGATAGTTTTTTTAAAAAAACACGAAATTCGTTTAAATCGCCTTTGATAAGACTTTCAATACATTGGTTATTAATTGGAATTAATTTTTGACGTATGGCTTTATCGTATTTTTCATCTTTTGATTTTTCCAAAAACAGTTTTACCAAAAGGCCTGTTTTCCTGCTTTTCCCCGTATTTAACAAAAATATAGCATTATCCTGACCATTTTCATTCCTTGGGATCCCCACTGTTTCAAACTGATTTTTTCCTTTAATTAAAACCGGGTATTTTATATATGAATTTAAAGGATCAACCCCTGAACTGGTCCCATGGAAAAAAGCTTCCAATTCCGCAAAATCATTTTTGAGTTTTAATATTTCTTTTGAGCTAATGTGCCTCCTACTCTTGATTTTTTCTTTTGCATATTTACTATATACAGAAGCTACCAATGCTGCCGAACTACCAAGCCCGAAACCCTGGGGGATTGTAGATTCAAAATATAATCCTTTATTTATATCATTAACAAATGCCTCAATATTAATATTCACCTGGAGTTTTGCTGATTTCTTCAGTTCCTGCAATTCAGCCCCATAATCTTTAAGCTGCTTATTTGATTGTTTTGCAAATTCAAAATCAGTATACCTGTCCCTATTTAAAAAGGCTAATTCACCTCTAAAGTGGGAATATGGAATAATTAAACCCATAGAATTATAGATCACACTATATTCACCAAACAACAAAATCTTTGCATAAAAAATATCCGATTTTCTCTTCACTAATTATATCTAAATTGGCATTTTTTGAGGCTACTTCAATTAATCAATTTTGAACGTTGTCAAGACAAATGAAGTCCGCAAGTATAATATTTTAAATTTAAAATGACAATATTTTTTGATTTTGATAAATTTTCAATAAATAAAAGCTGAAAAATATATGGTGACCATATGTCTATACTATTAGCCTCAATTATGCATAAACTTATGATTAAAGGAATCCCGTCCTTCAGGGCGGGGAACGGTTTTAGACCATGTACCCTTCCTCAAAATTTGGATTTTTAAAGCTTACTTAAAGAATCTCAATAGGCCCCTCTCCCAGCCTGTCAGCAATCCAAAATTTATCTTCACAGTATAATACTAATTCATTCTTAATAAATTTTTCCACCTCATCAGTATCATTATCAGAATATAATAAATGCACATTAGGCCCGGCATCCAGTGTAAAACATAACTTTACTCCAGTATTTTGACGAAATTCACGAATTTTTTCAATAACTTTCAGGGTATTTGGCTGCATTAAAATAAACCCCGGGTTGGAACTCATCATTAATGCATGAAGTGTAAGAGCTTCATTTTCAACAATCTCAATAAAACTTTCCTCATCACCTAATTTAAGTGCAGACAATAGGCGTTTTAAATTATCTTTTGCCTGGATAAAACGTTTACTTGCAAAAGGGTTTCCATCCATTAATTCATGACCGGCAGTACTTGAAACTTTTTTAGCTTGTTTACTAATTATTAGTACCGCATCTTTATAATTTTTAAATTTTTGATGTAAATTAAAAGGCAGTACCGAAGCAAATTCGTCAGAGGAAATAGAATTTTCAATAATTTCTCCCCAGGAGGCAGCATAAGGAAATAGAGATCGCGAAGCACTTCCCGAGCCCAAACGTGCAATAAATGAAGCTTTTGTGAAAAACTCATCAGCATTGCTTAATGTTCCAAAATGTCTTTTTTCAATGGTGCATAAACACAAAGCCAATGCACTCATTGACGAAGCCGAAGAGGCGATCCCTGCAGAATGAGGAAAAGAGTTATGACTATCAATATTTAATTGAAGTTTGGTCAAAAATGGAAAATATTGAGTAATTTTATTTAAAAATCCTTCAATTTTTTGTTGAAATTGTAAATTCTCTTTACCTTCAAACATAAATTTCAAAGTTCCAATATCAGATCCTAGTTTTTCATTATAAACTATACTTGTTTCAGTATATGATTTAGAAAGCGTAAAACTTAATGATGGGTTAGCAGGAATTTGATTTTCTTTTTTTCCCCAATATTTTATTAAAGCAATATTAGAAGGACTACGCCATGCAACTTTATTTTCTTTGTTAAATGGAAGTATTTCTTTTGAAGCGTCTAATACGAAATTCATAGCAACTTGGGTTTAAAAGGTGTTCAAGATAGGACTATTTCATCAAAACTAAACAGAATATTTATGCCTTTTCCTGAAAAGTAGTTTTTAATATTTTCAATTGGTAATTTACTGGCTATCATAATAAAATCGCCACCCCAGGCACCCAAAGATTTAATTTCCCCCTCAAAATTATTAAAAAGAGTTTTTTTTACCGGTGTTTTATCAAGAATATTTCCAATGATTCGTTCATGTTCAAGCATTAATTTACCAAATTCCGTAATATTATCAGTATCGATAAATGCTTTACTAATTTCAGAAATTGAATGGATATCAATTTCTGAAAATTCAGCCTTTTGTTTAAATTTCAGGATACTTTTTTCTGAGTCTTGCTTTTGACCAAGATATGCAAAATAAATATGTTCCCGAAATTCAGGGAGAAAATCTACATTCCTGTATACACTTCTGCCCGCATTTAACTCGTACATAATTGGTTTTTCTGATTGAGCACAAGCAATATCATAACCAGAGCCATTAGCCACAAGCCAAAAAAGTTGAAAAGGGTCAACACCAGCCCAGCCAGCTACGTTTGATATTAGGGTAGAGCTACTTCCCAATCCCCAATTTATATCAAAGTCAATCTCAGTTAATACATTATAGCCAAAATCACCAACAAATTCAGGGTTTAACCTTTGTGCTGCCAATAACAGTTTTGAAAGATAATTTGCAATTTCAAAATTTGATGATGTCTTAATATTAAAATGATTATCAAATTCAGCCTTAAACCATAATTCACCAATAACATTTGTTTGCCAGAAAATTTTTGCTGCACTACTTTCTTCAATCTTTAAGCCCTGACCATATTTAACTGGTACAGCAAGCGCTAAAGCACCATCCATAACCAGATATTCACCTGAAATTAAAAGTTTGCCGTTTGAATAATAATTATTCATTAATAAATGTTATTAATTGTCAGTCGTGACCTTCATTTCATGCCATGGTGATGATCCTTTAGTGCGCCACCTGGCACAAATATCCCATGGTTTGTTCTGGCCCCCATAGGAATAGAACCAGGTGATTGTCAATTAGAAAGTCTTTAAGCTTTATCCTTAACCCCAATAATTCTATGAATTATTGTCCCGGGAATACCGGGACGACTAACTTCAACTAAAATTTTGGATACCCCAAATTAAACTTCACTACGCCGGGGGTTTACTTTCAGTGAACTCGCAAGCTCGGTTCCCGCATTTAGATTGGCCGAGCTAAAGGTTCATGATTAAAAAAACTCATGAATGCGGAGCAATAATACTTTGAAGGTTTTGAGGGTTTTGTCTTGTATCAAAGACCAAAGAAATAATTACTTTTTTATCTTTAACAAAATAAACTAACTTGTAGTTTCCTGAAACAAAATATCTATACTCATTTTCAAAATTTACAAGCAAAGGTTCTTTTACCCCAATTTCATGTGTTTTTCGTATTTTAACATCTTCAAAGATTGCATCTTTTATTTTTTTTGCTATCGAAAGGCTAACATGTTCTTTGTAATAATTGAATATAATTTCTATTGAAGCCTTGGCAGTATCTGTCCAGTATATTTTTTTTACCATGATATTGTTTCTTTTTCAAAATCTTCATTATTAGTAATTTTTCCTTCTTTGAACTCTTCTTCCGATTGCTTTATTAATTTAAATAAAAGCTCAACAGATAATTGTTCTACTTTTTGATTACCTTTTTTTTCAGAATACTCAATTAAAATTTTTTTTATCTGTGTTAAAACAGAAATATCATCCAATTGATTAATTCTATTTATTACTTCTAATTTATATGCTGCAATGTCCATACTATTCTATTTTTATTTCGTACAAAGATATTAAAATCCTGATACTACTTAATAATGGAAACTAATTCTTTTTGCATTTGTCTTTCCATCATGTTGCCGACCTAATTCGTAAACTACTTAAAAATTGACGAACATTATCAAAACTAACTTTATGGTTTTGATAATGTTCTACCGCCATCTGCTTTTCCTGGTCATTTGCTTCAAACTGGTTCAGGATATTCCAAAGATGCATTTTCATGTGTCCCACCTGTATCCCCATGGTAATAAGCGACTTTACAGCTGAAAAATTATTAGCTAATCCGGCAGATGCTGCAATTTGCATCAATTCTTCAGCATTTGGGTTTCCAAGCATTTCCAGGGAGCGCTTAGCTAAAGGATGCAAAGTAGTTAATCCTCCCACAGTACCAATAGATAATGGAATTTTTAAACTGTACCTGAATTTTCCATTGGCAACAGAAACGTCTGTTAATCCTTTATAACTCCCATTTTTAGCAGCATAGGCATGTCCACAAGCTTCAACCGCCCTAAAATCATTTCCAGTAGCTAATGTAACTGCATCAATTCCATTAAAAATTCCTTTATTATGCGTAGTTGCACGATAAACATCAATTTTAGTGATATTAACGGCTTTTTCAAATTTATAAACAAATTCTTTAGCACTTAACGATGGGTCAATTCCCGCAAAATTTTCAATTTTTGTTTCTACATGTGTTTCAACAATACACTCTGGTGTATAATTTGAAAGGATGGACATAATAATTGTACATTTTTGCTCTGCTGCCGACCATTCCGATTTATTTGAGATATAAAGTTTTAACTGTGCGGCAATTTCTTCTAAACAAGAATTAATAAAATTTGCACCCATGGAATCAACCGTTTCAAACTTAACGTGAATTTGAAAATAATGTTCCATTTCAAGTGATTTATCAACGAATTCAATATCAGATATGCCCCCACCTCTCGAACGCATATTTTTTGTTATATCATTAGTACTTCTTAAAAATATTTCTTTTAAAACAGGCATTTCCTTATGAAGTTTTTTAATATCGCCTTGCCAGCTAAAATGAACCTGACCTACTTTTACAGTTGAAATAACATTTGCCCGGAATCCCCCTTTATCTGACCAAAATTTAGCTGCTTTTGAAGCAGCAGCAATAACAGAACTTTCCTCAATCACCATCGGAACATGGTATATTTTATGGTTTATCACAAAATTAGGTGCAATACTAAAAGGAAGGTAAAAGTTTGATAAAGTATTTTCACTAAACTCATCAAATAATTGTTGCTTTTTTGCATCATCATGCCAATAAGATTTAAATTCATTTTTAGCAGCCTTGGCATCTTCAAACAAATTTACCAGTTTGTCTAACTTCTCTTCTTTTCCAAGTTTTGAGAACCCATTCACTAATCTTGATTTCATCTGTTTATTTTTAAACTATTTTTATAAATGCTTGCCTCACAACAAATTGAGTTATTTTTATTTGAAACTTAGCAAAATTAGATAAAATATACATGAATAATATATTTATAATTCATCTATAATGTTTCAATTTTTAGGATTATTGGTCTATGAAACTTATTTTAAGATATATATAAGTTGGCAGTAGGTAGTCCACTATAGGCAAGATCTCTATAAAAGTCTGCGTACTGATAACTGAAGACTGTTCTCGTTTCAAAATAGTAAAACACGACCAGTCCCGATTTTTCGGGATAAAAAATCATAAAATGCTAACTATTTGAACACACTCTTCTAATTAATTCAACCTTCTCTATCCTTACTTATTACCAATAAGTAAAGGTTTTTATCGTTAAGAAACAGGTAACCATGTTCATAGCAAAAATGGTAATTCACTCCCTTTTTTGTGATATAGGTATGTGTATGATAAGTAAAGTTAAATCCTTTCGATAAAAGTATATCCTTAGATACCATAGTTTTGCCGGATTGCTTAGTAAGGCTTTGCAATATTCGCCGGTTTTTTCTAAGTATATTATTGATATTCCTCACGGTATTGCTTGCATCACTGTTTAGCTTATTATTATATGCATTTCGGCATTGATCTGAACAAAACTTTTTATCTGAGCGACCGATAATTTTTTCTCCACATTCAGGACAGTTTCTTGTATCTGATTTTTCCATATATTAAAGATTCTAGTTATTTTCAACATAAAATAAACCGATTGAAATCGGGAAAAAAGGGTAACTTTTATCAACTTAAACAATTTAGCTTCTGTCCCGATTTTTCTTCGGAATTAGTTAGTTTGATGCCTTAAATGCCTACTAACTGAGCTTCAAATATATATTTAATTTCAATCAATTACAAACGACTACAAGCGAATGTTAAGCAACTATACTTAATTAATAACCGAATCAACCATAAATGCCGATATAGTTTTGTAGCATAATTTTTTATTAACTCTTAAAATTCAATACAATGGAAAAAAAATCAATTAACAAAGTAGAAATTCAGGGATTTTTAGGTAAAGATGCAGTAATTAAAACTTTTGAAAGCGGACATACACTTATGAGTATGAGCGTAGCTACTAATGAGAGTTACAAAAACACTCAGGACGAATGGGTTACAAACACAACATGGCATAATGTAACTTATTGGAAAAATAAAAAAGACGAAATCATAGATTTCCTGAAAAAAGGTGAATTGATTGCAGTCTCAGGTAAACTTAGCACACGAAAATATACTGATAAACAAGGTCAGGATCGTTATATAACAGAAGTTATAGCGCAAAAATTGGAACAGGTAAAAACAGCTTAATTAAGTGCTTGTCCATATAGCTACGCTATCTTGATTAATGTAGATTTTCAGACTATTGGTAACCTCTAATCGACATGTAGCTAATTACTGGTTGTTCTGTGCTAAGCAATAGCTGCTTACACAAAACAACCGGTAAATAGAACCTTGAAGAGCTCAGGTAGCTAAACCAGGGTCTTAATGTTTTATCTTTAAAAAAGAATACGCCATTTCAAGTCCCTTTATTTGCGATTGAACGAATTTTTGTAAGCTTTCATAATCCTGCATGGCATACCTCAAAAATGCTGAGCCCTGCCCATATATAGCAGGAAGTTTACTTTTATTAATCAGATAGTAACCATCCAAAAATGAACTTATCCCACCAGAAATAATTATTTTTTTTAATTTTACCCCTTTATGTTCTTCAATTAATTCATTTAGAAATTCTAGCATTTCTGCGGCCATATGCCCAACATTTTTAAATTGAGTTAATTCTTTTGTAAAAGAATCATCATTCCTCATTAATTCCAGGTTTGAAAAATTCGTTCCACCAAAAGCCCCAAACTCTATTGCTTCAATGGGTAATTTTAGTATACTTCTTAAGCTTTCTTTTCCCATCCCCTGCCCGACTTCTTTAATAATTACTTTAATTTTTGTTTTTGTCAGAAACTTTTCAAGAATATTAATAGGGGCAGATTTAAAACGATCCCCTTCTGGCTGGAAAAACTCCTGTAAAGGATTAACATGAATGATGAGGCCATCAGCATCCAGTTTTTCAATCATTTTTTCAACTAAATCAGTTTTTTTTGAAACCAACAATTGCTCAATCTGCCCAATACCCAGGTTAGTATATAAAGGGTTTTTATCTCCAATAAAAGATCTGACATTAAAATCATCAAAACAATCATCATTTTCAATCAAACAACGGCATGAACCCAAACCCATGCCCAAACCAAATTCAGAGGCCACGCGTGCCAGGTTCCTATTAATTTTGCCAGCCATTTTAGTTCCACCGGTCATACTCGAAATCCAAATAGGCGCTTTTAGTGTTTTTCCAAGAAAGTCTACGGGCTTCAAACCAGTTGGATGCGCACTTAAAAGTGGCTCGTAATAAAACCGATCATCATTTTCAATTCCTTTAGTAAGCGATTCAAAAGCCAAATTTATATGATCTTTTTTTCTGTCTTGCATATTATTAAGAAATTTTTTCAAAGATATTATAAATAAAATGAATAGATAATATTTTAGACAATGCCCATTTATATTATAAACAATAAATTTATTTATGTATTTTTTTATATATTTGAACTATTAACTAAAGTGTACTATTATGAACGAAAGTCTACAGGTACTTGACGAAATCAGGTTAAATTTTAACGAAGAAGGTCTTATGGTCCTTAATATTACCCTGGCTTTCGTTATGTTTGGTGTTGCACTCGGATTAAAAGTTAATAACTTTAAGCGTGTGGTTTTTAATCCAAAATCTGCAGTAATTGGTGTATTTTCACAATTTGTGCTAATGCCGGCCATGACATTTTTATTGGTTTTGGTTATCAAACCAAGTTCAAGTGTGGCCATGGGGATGATACTGGTTGCCGCATGTCCGGGAGGAAATATCTCAAATTTTATCACTTCACTTGCAAAAGGGAATGTTGAGTTATCGGTTAGTTTAACCGGTATTGCTGATTTATCTGCAATAATAATGACACCTTTCAATTTTGCTTTTTGGGCTGGCTTGTACAGTGTCACATCTGATATGGTAATTCCAATTCAGATAGACCTTTATGAAATGTTTAAAACCATGATGGTTCTTTTAGCATTACCCATAACCATAGGAATGATTTTTTCATATTATTTCCCAAGAATAACAAAAGCAATTATAAAGCCGATAAAAATAATGTCCATTATAATCTTTTTTGGATATATCGTGGGGGCTTTAAGCCTGAATATTGATTATTTTTTGGAATACATTCATCTCATTGTTTTAATTGTTTTAATACATAACGCCCTGGCGCTAACAACTGGCTTTTCAATGGCCAAGCTATTCAGGCTTTCAGAAAGTAATACAAGAACCATTACGATTGAAACAGGTATCCAAAATTCTGGTTTAGGTTTGGTACTAATATTTAACCCAAATCTGTTTAATGGTCTTGGTGGCATGGCCTTTATTGCAGCATTCTGGGGTATTTGGCATATTATTTCCGGACTGGCTATTGGCTTTTTCTGGGGTGTTAAACCGGTTGAATCAATTATTGAAGAAACTTCCATTTCCTAAAATTCTTTTTATTTTAGCAGCATTTTAATTTAGAATATAAAATAAATGAATTTTAAGAATATTGAAAAATGGTCTTTAAAATATGAATTGTTAAGATCTTACGTCAGGTTTATCCATAACAGAATTTTTTATAAAAAACTATGTGTTACAGGCCTGGAAAATATACCCAAAGATAAACCGGTCTTTTTTGCGCCGAACCATCAAAATGCATTGATGGATGCTTTAATAATATTATGCTCGGTAAAAAAACAACCCGTTTTTGTAGCTCGTTCTGATATATTTAAAAACCCAATTATTGCAAGAATTTTAATATTTTTAAAAATACTACCTGCATACAGGATTCGTGATGGTAAAGAAAACCTGAAAAAAAATGAAGAACTTTTTAATGTTTCAGTAAAAGTACTTGAAAACAAAAATATTCTTACCCTTTTTCCTGAAACTACACATATTGATAAGCGCCGTTTACGGATATTAAAAAAAGGGGTACAAAGAATTGTTTTTCAAACAGAAGAGGCAAACGACTTTAAATTAGAAACCCAAATAGTTCCCACAGGTATTTATTATTCAAATTACTGGAATTTTAGGAGTACCATACAGCTTAATTTTGGAAAACCGATTCCGGTTACCAAATACAAAGACTTATATCTTGAAAATGAGCAAAAAGCCATGCTAGCCCTTCGGGATGATATGACCCAAGGGCTTATTCCACAAATGATCCATATCAAAACTGAAGAATATTATGACTTGTACGAACAACTAAGAGAAATATATCATAAAGATATGTTAGAAACCTTAACATTACCAGCTAACCAGAATAATAAGTTTATTGCTGATAAAAAACTCATTGATGCCCTGGACATGGAGCTTGAAAATAAACCAGAAAGCATTAAAGACTTAAACCTTAAAGTAAGCGAATATATTTCAGGTATTAAACAATTTGATATTCGAGACTGGGTACTTAGAGAAAATAAGGGCTGGCCAATAATCATTCTAAAATCTTTAATGCTTTTATTGTTAAGTCCCATTTTTATTTTTGGAGCAATTAACAATATAATACCTTATTTACTACCTTCATTAATCACAAATAAATTAAAAGACCGACAGTTTACAACATCTATAACATTTGTATTTGGCATGATTTTTTTTCCCGTATTTTATCTTATCCAATCTATTTTATTTTTGGTTTTTATCGAACCCAACTGGTTGACTTTAGTTTATCTAATCAGCTTACCTATAACAGGGCTTATGGCGTTTAGCTTACACCGCTATTATATTAAACTAAGTGCTCAATGGGTGTTTTTGCTAAATAGGAAAAAAGAAAAACTAATTAAACTTACTAAGCTTAGAAAGGAAATAACTTCAATTGTTGACACAATTATTAATTCCAAACTGAACATAAAAGAACAATAAACTTGCAGCATACAATGAATTTTTCAAATGCCCGATTTCGTACACTGGTGTACGAAATCGGGCATTTTCTTTATATATTATTTGGCAATGGTAAAAATACATATTAGTTTCAATATTCTATCTAACTAATACACTGCGATTTAAAATGATTCAAATATTTAAATTTTAAAACATTACAATAAATTTTCATTTGGCATGATTTTTAACTCTCAGATAGAAAAATTGCTTAACTAAAAAAGTTAAACCTTTAGATTATGGGTAAAAAACAAGGTAAAATTCTTGCTATTGATGATAATGTAGATGTGCTTTTTGCATTAAAACTTCTGCTCAAACAAAACTTTGGTGAAATTGTAACAGAAGAAAATCCTGAAAAAATACCGGAAATAGTTACCAACGGGAACTTTGATGTAATTCTACTTGACATGAATTTCACAAAAGATGCAATTAGCGGTAAAGAAGGATTCTATTGGCTTGAAAAAATCCTGGAAATTGACCCTTCAGCAATAGTCATTTTCATTACTGCATATGGCGATGTTGAAAATGCAGTGCAGGCAATAAAAATGGGTGCCATAGACTTTGTTAATAAGCCATGGCAAAATGAAAAATTAATAGCCACCATTTCATCAGGAATGAAATTAAGGCAATCACGTCTTGAAGTAGATTCCTTGCGAGAAAAACAATCTGGTTTTAAAGCCATACTTGATCAACCTTTTGGTGATTTTATTGGGATTTCACCAGGTATGATAAGAGTTTTTGAAACTATTAATAAAGTAGCAGAAACAGATGCAAGCGTTTTAATTCTCGGAGAAAACGGCACAGGTAAAGAATTAGTTGCCAGATCATTGCACAAACATTCTCAAAGAAAAGACGAAGTATTGATTAATGTGGATCTTGGCGCTATTACAGAGACTCTATTTGAAAGCGAGCTTTTTGGCCATGTTAAAGGTGCTTATACCGATGCAAAAGGTGAACGCCCCGGCAGATTTGAAATAGCATCAGGAGGCACCCTGTTTCTTGATGAAATAGGAAATTTGTCCATTCCATTGCAATCAAAGCTACTTACTGTTTTAGAGCGCCGGGAAGTTATACGGCTGGGTTCAAATAAATCACGTTCAATTGATATTCGACTGATTTGTGCAACTAATATGCCTGTTCAGCAAATGATTAAAGAAGATAAGTTCCGCGAAGATTTACTTTACAGGATAAATACCGTTGAAATACATATTCCACCGTTAAGGGAAAGGATAGAAGATATTCCGCTTCTAACAAACCATTTTCTGAAAATGTATTCAAAAAAATACAAAAAAAATATTAAGGAAATTAGCTCTCCTACCTATAAAAAGCTGCAACAATACAATTGGCCAGGCAATGTACGTGAATTACAACATGCTATTGAACGAGCAGTTATAATGGCCGACACAAATGTGCTGCAACCATTTGATTTTCACCTTTCAAGTGGTAGTGGGAAAGTAGATGAAGTTGAGCTGGAAAATTATAACCTTGAAGAAGTAGAAAAAATAATTATTCTTAAAGTCCTTAAAAAACACCGGGGAAATATTAGTAATGCAGCTAAAGAGTTAGGCCTTACAAGAACTTCCTTATACAGGAGAATGGAAAAATATGACCTATAAAAATTTTCGCTTAAATATAATTTTCAGGGTTTTACTGCTGGTAATAACAATCTTTATTTTAGTTTATGTTGTTCATAGCGGCGAATATTATATGACTCCTTTCCTGTTTGGGATACTCATATTGTTACAGATTTTTTCACTGATCAACTACATCGAAAAAACAAACCGTATTGTTACCAGCTTTTTGGAATCGGTAAGGTTTTCTGATTTTAGCAGAACATTTCAGGTTGAGGGCCTGGGGTCATCATTTGATAATTTGAAAAGAGCTTTTAACAAAGTCATTGAAGATTTTCAAAGGATAAGAACTGAAAAAGAAGAACATTATTTTTATCTGCAGCAAATAATATCCCATGTAGAAATTGGAATATTGGCCTACCAAAAAGATGGAACAGTTGAAATGATAAATAGCTCTGCAAAAAAGCTTTTCAATGTACAGAGCCTTAAAAATATTCAATTGCTTGAAACTTGGAGCCCAGGCTTTGAATCGGTGTTTTTTGACATAAAACCAGGTGATAATGAGCTAATTAAGGTGCAAAAAGGTGAGGAAATATTACAATTATCTATTTATGCAACCCAGTTTAAAATTAATGAGCGAGAAATAATCCTTGTTTCTATTAAAAACATTCAATCTGAACTTGAAGAGCAAGAAATGAAAGCCTGGCAAAAGCTAATCAGGGTACTTACCCATGAAATTATGAATTCTATTGCGCCAATTGCGTCTTTAACTTCCACCGTAAACGTAATGGTAAAAGAAACTGCTAAAGAAATTAGTCCACATATTACTGGTGATTTTGACACAGATACTTTTACCGATATTATTGAAGCATTAAATACTATTCATAAACGCAGCACGGGATTAATCCATTTTGTAGAAAAATATCGTAACCTAACAAAAATTCCAAACCCGAATTTTTCTGTATATAAAATTAAAGATCAGTTTGAAAATATCTATAATTTATTAAAAAAAGAGAGTCTCGAAAAAGAAATTAATATCACAATTATTGTAGTACCTGAAATGCTGGAAGTTACAGCTGATGAACAATTAATTGAACAAGTACTGATAAACTTAGTAAAAAACTCAATACATGCACTGGAAAATGTTGAAAAAGGCGAGATTAAGTTAAATGCTTACATTAACAACAGCGGCAAAAGAGTTATGCAAATCTATGATAATGGTCAGGGTATTATTAAAGAAGTGGGTGACAAGATTTTCATACCGTTTTTCACCACAAAATCAAGTGGTTCAGGCATAGGACTAAGTCTTTCAAAACAAATTATGCGCCTGCATGGTGGTAACATAAAAGTAAAATCAGAACCTTTTGTTGAAACCTGCTTTACTTTAACCTTTTAACGTCCTTTTGTCTTTTTAGCCTGCTTATACTACCTTTGTTTTCCTTTTAAAAGACAAAAAATTGAAAAAAATAGATACCGAATTGTTTCAGGGTGGGCAAAAACTGCCATTAATTGATGAATTTTATACAGTACAAGGCGAGGCTTTCCATATGGGTAAAGCAGCTTATTTTATACGTATTGGTGGTTGCGATATTGGTTGCCATTGGTGCGACACAAAAATTTCATGGGATTTCAACACGCACAAACTGGCTGACATTCAGAGCGTTACCGCTAACGCGTTAAAAAATAAAGCAGATACTATTGTTGTTACAGGGGGTGAACCATCAATCTATGAACTAGGCCCTTTGTGCAAAATGCTGAAAGAAAATTCCATCCAAACGCATGTTGAAACTTCCGGAGCATATAGACTTACAGGAAATTGGGATTGGATATGCCTTTCACCTAAAAGGCAAACACCACCCTTAGAGGAAATTTATAAAAAAGCCAATGAGCTAAAAGTAATTATATATGAACCTGAAGATTATGAATGGGCAGAAAAAACAGCCAAAAAAGTAAGTCCGGATTGTAAATTATTCCTTCAACCGGAATGGAGCAGACACAACACTTTGATACCTGAAATCGTTGAATATGTAAAAAGAAACAAAAAATGGCAAATTTCACTGCAGGCTCATAAATTTATGAGGATACCATAATTTAGTAATTATTATATTGGAAATTAGAATGATATTTGGTAATCAGGATATACCAACAACTAATACACCAATTAACAAATTTCTTATCTTTGAGGCATGAGAACAATTATTCTTATACTATTTGCTTTTTTATCATTTCAAACAATACCTGCCCAAAACAAATATTATTCTCATAAAAAAAAGGCAGTAAAAAAGTTTGAAAGTGCTTTAAGGAATTATAACCTTCAGTATTATTCACTGGCAAAACAAGAACTTTATGAAGCCTTAAAAGTTGACCATAATTTCCTTGATGTTTATATTTTGTTAGCTGAAATAAGCCATGAAGAGGACAAAAAAGAAGAAGCCATTCAAAATTTTGAAAAAGCACTGGCCATTGATCATGACTATCATCCCTTAATTTATTTGCGAAAAGCAGACCTTGAATTACAAACCGGGCAATATGAAAAGGCAAAAACAGATTATAAAAATTTCTTATCTTTTAAAAAAGAATCGAAAAAATACTTTGATTATGTAAAAACAAGGATTGGCCATTGTGAATTTGCTATAAAAGAAATAAAAAATAAAGTTCCGTTTAATCCTATAAATCTGGGGCCTAATATAAACAGTCCCATTAGTGAATACTGGCCTAGCTTAACGGCTGATAACAAAATATTAACTTTTACCGCAAGCGACCGTAAAAAAAAATCGCCTGAAGACTTGTTTTATTCCAAAAGTGTAAAAAATAAATGGCTTATGGCGGAAAATATTGGACCACCTATAAATACTAATAAAAGTGAAGGGGCACAATCTGTTTCAGCTGATGGAAAAACCATGGTTTTTACAGCCTGCCTCAGAAAAGATGGTTACGGAAGTTGTGATATTTATATTTCCAGAAAAATAGGTAATAAATGGACAAAGCCACAGAATATTGGTCAACCAATCAACTCTCAGTATAAAGAAACCCAACCATCATTATCCTCTGATGGTAGAAGCATTTATTTCGTTAGTACACGCCCTGGCGGAAAAGGAAAATTTGATATATGGCTAAGCAACTTACAGGAAAACGAAAACTGGTCTGAACCTGAAAACCTGGGTGATAGTATTAATACAAAAGAAGATGAATTAGCCCCATTCATCCATTATGATAATAAAACACTATATTTTTCGTCAAACGGGCATGTGGGAATGGGTGGTAGCGACCTATTTATCAGCAGGAAAAAAGAAAACGAAAAATGGTCTTCACCAAAAAATCTTGGCTATCCTATTAACACATATTATAATGAGGAAAGTTTAATTGTTACAACTGAAGGGACTTTAGGCTTATTTTCTTCAGACATGGATGGGGGTATTGGCCAAAAAGATATCTATAGTTTTGAACTCTATAAAGAAATTCAACCTAACAAAACTATTTTTGTTAAAGGGCTTGTTTATCATGCTATTACCAACTCCCCTCTGGAATCTAAAATTGAAATTAGTGGTTTGTCCGATACGAATCTTTTTAGTACCAAATCTGACAAAATAAATGGAGGTTTTTTATTATGTCTGTCCCCTGATAAAAATTATGCATTAAACATTGATAAAAAAGGTTTTTTACCGTATTCTGATAACTTTCATTTACCGGATAGCAATATCGTAATTAAAATCCCTTTACAACCTATAGGAAAAGATAAAGTTTTTGTTTTAAAAAATATTTTTTTTGATATCGATAAATATAACCTGAAGCCGAAATCATTTGATGAGCTTAACCGTTTAATCAGTTTCCTACAAAAAAACAAAACACTTAAAGTTGAAATTCAAGGGCACACAGATAATACTGGCACCAAAGCACATAATCAATTATTATCAGCCTATCGGGCAAAATCAGTTTATAACCACCTGATTAAAAACAAGATAAGTAAGGCAAGATTAAAATATAAAGGTTATGCTGCAACGCAATCTATTGCTAATAATGATACAAAAAAAGGAAGAGCAAAAAACCGGAGGACGGCATTCAAAATAATCTCAACCGAATAAATTTCAAAATTAAAAAGATATTAATAATAAGATTGATTAATTGCCGTTAAAGAAAACAGATAAATAGTTCTTGGGCAATTTAAATAGAGATAGCTTCCAAAAATTCAACACTAACATCTGCCGGATGGTGGATAAAGACTCAAGTTTAAGGCTGTAAATGAGCGTATTGAAAAATTTGGGCGACAAAATAAATTAGCGTTTTAGAAGTCATCTGGGATTATTAATTTTTCCAAGTAATTATTAAATTTTAAATAGACATTAAATTTGATAAAAATAATTAGATTTTTTTGTTATTTTTATGCTTTTAATCGAACTTTCGTTTAAATTATCAGATAATGAGAAAAAAAGGCTTTTGCAATCCAATTTTGTATCTTTTTGTTTTATTTTTTTCTGTAAGTCTAAATTCTAATGCCCAAACCAGTATGATTCTTGTTGAAGGGGGTACTTTTATGATGGGCAGGGATGCTTCAAAAGATAAAACCAATTCAATGGAATTTAAGGATGAACTTCCCAGACATGAAGTAAACCTGAATAGTTTTTATATAGGTAAGTATGAAGTGACCGTAAAGGAATACAAAGCATTTGTTCAAGCAAAAGGGAAAAAGATGCCCAAGCAACCAGGTTCTAAATGGTTTGAAGGACATCCTGATACAAAAATATACTATCCACTTTCAAAGACTCAATGGTGGGGATGGAAAGATGAACATCCTATGCAAAATGTTAGTTGGTATGATGCTGTTGAATACTGTAACTGGTTAAGTACTAAAGAAGGCCTGCAGAAATGCTACAATATTAAAGGTGAAGCAACAACTTGTGATTTTAGCAAAAACGGATACAGGTTACCCACTGAAGCCGAATGGGAATACGCAGCACGAGGCGGACAAAAATCAAAGGGATATATTTATGCAGGTAGTGATAATCCAGCCGAGGTAGCTTGGTTTGATGAGACTTCTGCATTGAAAAGTCCGGCTAAAATAGGTACAAAAAAGCCCAATGAACTTGGAATTTATGATCTAAGTGGTAACGTATGGGAATGGTGCTGGGACTTTTACGCTGGAAACTATTATGCACATAGCCCCAAAGACAACCCTAAAGGTGCCGCACATACTATATACAGAGTTACACGTGGTGGTTCATGGCATTATAGAGCAGCCTTAGCTAGAACACCTGATAGAGATGGTCCAATACCTGGATTTACGAGTTTTAATCATGGTTTTCGTGTTGTAAAAAATAAATAAAATAAATTAAAAATTTTTTTAATAGAAATGACGATTAAACTCAAATTATTAGTAAATCTCTTTTTATTGAGCATTAGTACTCAACTCACTTTTTCCCAAGTTTTACCTAAGCTAATATTTGTTAAGGGTGGCGCATTTCAAATGGGTAACAATAGAGGTGGTGCTGATGAGAAGCCGGTACATACAGTTATTTTAAGTGATTTTTATATTGGTAAATACGAAGTGACAGTTCAGGAATACCAGGCTTTCTGCAAAGCAACCGGTAAAAAAATGCCCCCAATGCCGAAAGCTGAGTGGTACGAAGAACACCCTGATTCAAAAAAATGGACGTGGAAAAGTAAAAATCCAATGCTACATGTAAGCTGGAACAATGCTATGGCCTATTGCAAATGGCTTTCGAAAAAAACAGGAAAGAATTATACACTGCCAACTGAAGCACAATGGGAATATGCAGCCAAAGGTGGACAAAAATCAAAGAACTATAAATTCAGCGGTTCAAACAATATTAATAAGGTTGCCTGGTATGATGAAACCACTTATGAAAGAGGCCCAAGACCTGTTGGTACATTAAAACCTAATGAAATTGGTATTTATGATATGAGTGGAAATGCCTGGGAATGGTGTTATGATAAATATGGTAGGTACAAAGCATCAAACAGTAAAAACCCGAAAGGTGTGGACAGAGGAATATTTCGTGTTATAAGAGGCGGTTCCTGGTATTATGTTGATGATATGTGCAGGATAACATCAAGAGATGGCCCCTACCCTCATTATACAAATTACAATTACGGCTTTCGAGTTGTAAAAATTCCTTAAAACAGCTTCTTGCTGTTTTTTTTTATGTTAAATATTAATTAAGCTAAATATTTTTCTTTTTCAAATTACCCTTACACAAAATTGGTTGAGAAATAGAATAAACATAAATTTGTCATCTGATAATTATATTGATTAAACAAGATAAGATGACAGAATATATTACTACGGCAGTTTTATTTTTTACTTCATTTTTTACACTAATAAATCCATTGGGTGTGATGCCGGTTTTTATGACCATGACATCAACACTTAGTGAAAAAGAAAGAAATAATACAGCAAGAAAAGCGGTAATTATTGCCTTTTTTACCCTTTTGGCATTTGCCTTTTCAGGTCATATCCTATTCAACTTTTTTGGTATTTCAGTGGACAGTTTCAGGGTGGTAGGTGGAATAATTTTCTTTTTGGTAGGATATGATATGTTGCAGGCAAGATTGGGAAAAACAAAAATTGACGAAAGCGATATAAAAACCTATGTTGATGACATTTCAATAACGCCATTGGCAATTCCAATGATTTGCGGTCCAGGTGCCATTACAAATGCCATTGTATTAATGGAAGACGCAGACACCATGGCACTAAAAGCTATTTTGTTAGGAACTATTTTTGCTATTATGTTTGTTACTTATCTAATTTTATTTAGTTCATCAAAAATAATTAACTTTTTAGGTGAAACAGGGAATAAAGTTATGATGCGGCTTATGGGTCTTATTGTAATGGTAATTGCAGTTGAGTTTTTCTTTAGTGGATTAAAACCAATTATCAGAAATATTCTAAACATAACAATATAGATAGTTTCAAGGTTCAAAAAAAAAAGTTCCAAGTTTGAAACATAGGACTTGATACAAGGTAAAAGTAATATTTCCAAATCAAAGCCTAAAATGCAAATTTTTAATTACGAATAAACTAACTTCTAATTTAACGTGACTCTCTCGGTAATTATAGTAAGCTATAATGTAAAAAAACACCTTGAACAGTGTTTATATTCGGTACAAAAAGCCTCTAGCGGAATTGAAACTGAAATATATGTGGTTGATAATAATTCAGTTGATGGTTCGGTTGAATTGATAAAAAATTCATTCCCGAAAATTAATTTAATTGCAAATAAAGACAATAAGGGGTTTGCTACGGCCTGTAATCAAGCATTAGCTCTTACTAAAAGTAAGTATGCGCTGCTTTTAAATCCTGATACAGTGGTTGCTGAAAATAGTTTCAGTTCATGCATCCAATTCATGGAAAACCATTCGGATGCAGGAGCTTTGGGTGTCAAAATGATTAATGGAAAAGGAAGGTTTCTACCTGAATCAAAAAGGTCATTACCAACACCCTGGATTTCTTTTTATAAAATTTTTGGTCTTTCAGCATTATTTCCTAATTCAAAAACATTTGGAAAATATCAACTAAAATACATAGATGAAAATGAAATTGCTGAAGTAGAGGTGTTATCCGGCGCCTTTATGTTTCTTCGAATGAAAACAATTCAAAAAACAGGATTTCTTGATGAACAGTTTTTTATGTATGGTGAAGATATTGACCTTTCATATAGGATTGTTAAGTCTGGTTATAAGAATTACTATTATCCAAAAACCACTATTATTCATTATAAAGGTGAAAGTACAAAAAAAGGGAGTCTAAATTATGTACGAATCTTTTACCAGGCAATGAGCATTTTTGCAAAAAAGCATTTCTCAAACAAAAATCTCAGATGGTTTCTAATCTTTATACAACTTGCTATCTATTTGCGTGCAGGTATTTCTATTTTGAAAAGATTATTCAATCGTATTTTACTTCCAATACTTGATTTTGTTCTTATATTTTTCATTTTTCGTATCATTTTACCAACATGGAGTAATTATAAATTTGGTGATCCTGACTATTATCCAACTGAATTTATTAATATATTCATTCCTGCCTATATTTTTATTTGGTTATTTTTTGTTTTTATAAAAGGTGGTTATCGTAAATTCATTTTTTCAATAAAAATATTTTATTCTATTCTTTATGGTAGCATTGCTGTTTTGATTTTTTACTCTTTACTTCCTGAGAGTTACAGGTTTTCAAGGGCATTAATACTCATTGGACCAATTATTACTTTTGTTGGTTTATTTATTACCCGTATAATTACCAGCCTTTTTAAAGTAAATATCATTGATTTCATGAGCAAAACAAGACAAAAAACTGCGATTATATATGAAGCTTCTGATAATGAAAATAAATTATTTGAGACTTTTGAAAATAAATTTAATATAATTGGATATCTATCAAAAAAACCAAATCATAGAGAAAACTACTTGGGAGATATTTCCCGTTTATCTGAAATCATTGATTTTTATAAGATTTCAAGAGTCATTTATTTTTTAAATGATATTAGCTTTACTGAAATTATTAACAGCATGCTCACGGTGGATAAAAATATTGACTTTAAGCTTGTATTACCAACCAAAAACATAACAGAAGATGACTATATTATTATTGATGTAGGGGAACACCCTGAGATAAAATCTAAGCTAACTAACCAGACAGAAAATAAATTAAGAAATAAATTATTTAGTATCTTTATATCCTTTAAAAAGTTGATTAATAACAGTTAAACAACTAAGTATCTGCAAGGTATATACAAATCAGAGAGGAAAGATGGCAAAATTAGAAATATTAATACCGGCAATGGGTGAAGGTATAACGGAAGCAACAATTACAAAGTTTTTAAAAAATATTGGTGAGAAAATAGAAGATGATGATGCAATTATTGAAATTGCTACAGATAAAGTAGACTCTGAAATTACAGCCCCTAAAAGCGGTATTCTTGAAAAACTCCTCTATAATGAAGGCGATGAAGTTGCCGTAGGTGAAGTAGTAGCAATATTAAACACATCGGCTGATATTAGCAAAGTTGAAGAAATTAAAACGGCCCCTGTTAAAACAAATAAAATAGTTATTGAGAATAAAAAAGTCACTGATGAAGAAAAAACAACTTCATCAAACACTTTATTTATAAATAGAACTCCGGAAGGAAAATTTTTATCACCACTTGTAAGATCTATAGCTAACAAAGAAGGAGTTTCAGTTACAGAATTAGAAAGAATTAATGGAACAGGACTTGACCACCGTATTACAAAAGATGATTTGCTGATATTTGTTAAACAAAAAACTTCAGGAACATTGGTTAATGAAGATAAACATGTTTCAGTAAACACTAAAAATAGTAAAAAGGGGTTATCTCGAGGTGATAGCTTTGAGGTCATTGAAATGGACAGGATGCGAAAATTAATTGCAGACCACATGATTAACTCCAAAAAAACATCTGCCCATGTAACATCATTCATCGAAGTTGACGTAACAAATATTGTTCAGTGGAGAAATAAAGTTAAAGATAGCTTTTTAAAAATGTATAATGAAAAAATTACCTTCACCCCTATTTTTATTGAAGCTACAGTTCAGGCCATTGGGGATTACCCTATGATTAATATTTCAGTTGACGAAAATAAAATTTTTCTCAAAAAAAATATTAATATTGGTATGGCGACAGCCTTACCTTCAGGCAATTTGATTGTACCGGTTATAAAATCAGCAGAAGAATTAAATATGCTTGGACTTACAAAATCGGTTAACGATCTTGCCAATCGAGCTCGTAACAATAAACTTAAACCAGATGAAATCCAGGGAGGTACTTTTACAATTACAAACCTTGGCTCTTTTGGAAATATTACCGGAACCCCTATAATTAATCAACCTGAAGTAGCTATTCTTGCAGTTGGGGCGATAAAAAAGAAACCAGCGGTCATTGAAACTCCTCAAGGGGATTCTATTGGCATCCGCCACTTGATGGTACTATCCATGTCATATGACCATAGGGTAATAGATGGTGCTCTTGGCGGAATGTTTTTAAAAAGAGTAGCTGATATTCTTGAAAATTTTGATCCAGACAGAAATATTTAGAACCTTAGGCTAAGTGCTTTAAACATAGTAAAACTAGTTTCACAGAACTTATATCAAACGAATTATTTTACCTGTCAAACCAATCAGGTAACCACCTTATAATCTGCACTTAACACTCGTGACAGTTTGTAATTAAAAATATAAATCATAATTAATGCATGGTTTTTGCATAATCCTAATAAATAAGAGAAAGTTGTAGCAATAATATATTATTTTTAAATACATATTTTGTCAGTTGATCAAATAATCAAAGAAAAATCAATGATTAAAGAAATAATCTTACGTTTAACTGCTAAAACTTGCTTATTTTTGTTAAACTCATAATATTCTTGTTTCATTTTTCAGGATAATATTCAAAAAATATCGATAAGAATGATTTCAATAACTAAAAAAAATTTAAACTTTACATCAGACCGTAATTATACCTTTCAGTTCTTAAGGTTTTTAGTGTTACATACCTTTTTTCTATTAACCTACCCTCAATTTACTGTAGCACAGGACAATGGCGATAACTTATTTTATATTGCTGATGACTTTGTTGACAATGAAAATTTTACTGGTGCGATTAACCTTTACCAAAGAATGTTAATGGATGATCCCAAGAACCCGGATTTGAATTTTAAACTGGGTTTTTGTTATTTAAATACTGCTGATGAAAAAGACAAGGCCATAGAATACATTGAGAAGTCACTTAAATTATTAAAAAATAAAAAAAAGAAGTCAAACGAAATACTTGAAGCCAAATTCTATCTTGCTAAAGCCTACCAGTCAAACTACCGGTTTGAGGAAGCATTGGGAAAATATCTAGAGCTTAAAGGTATGACAAAAAATAAGAAATTGAATTCAATTGTTGATAATGAAATAGAAAAATGTAAGACTAGTAAAGATTTAATAGCCAATCCTGTTGAAATAACGATTAACAACTTAGGAGATTCAATAAATTCTGAATTTTCAGATCATAGCCCAGTTGTTTCTGCTGATGAGGCTGTTTTGATTTTTACTTCTCGTCGTGAAAACGATTATGATGGCGAAATAAATTCTGACGGCGAATTTGATGAAAATATTTATATCAGTTATTTTATTAACGATACCTGGACAAAACCTGAGAGTATTGGTGAAAATATCAATACTTCAGACCATGAGGCATCAATAGGACTTTCAGTTGATGGTCAAAAACTTTTTATATATAAATCAGATGATGAAGGTAGCATCTATTTAAGTAACCTGGAAGGTGATGTCTGGTCGAAACCACAAAAATTAGGTTCTACTATTAACACAAAAGCCAGAGAAACACATGCCTCCCTGTCGGCAGATGGCAATAGTTTGTATTTTACCAGTGACCGGAAAGGTGGTTATGGAGGTCTGGATATTTATGTTTCACAAAGAAAACTTGGTGGAAAATGGTCTGAAGCAAAAAATTTGGGTCCTACAGTCAATACAGCTTCTGATGAAAGGGCACCATATATTCACCCTAATGGTATAACACTCTTTTATAGTACAAAAGGATATGGTGGGCTGGGTGGCTTCGACATTTATACAAGTCAGATTAACGAATTTGGAACCTGGACAAAACCTAAAAATTTAGGTTATCCGATAAACACAGCCTCTGATGATGTATTTTATGTGCCCTCTGCTGATGGCCAAAGAGCTTACTATGCCTCAAAGAAAGAAGATGGTTATGGAAGGTCTGATATTTATTTAATTGGCCTAAAAGAGGCTGAATTGGCAAAAATTACTATTATGACGGGTAAGGTTCACATTTGCCGTGGAAATTTACCTGAAGTTTCAATAACTGTAATGGATGCTAAAACTGATGAAGTAGTCGGCATTTATACGCCTAACTCTAAAACCGGAAAGTTCCTTTTTGTTTTAAATAAAGGTGGTAAATACAATGTAATTTTTGAAGCAAATGGTGAGATAATTTTATCCGAACCATTATTTGTACCAGAAAGTTCCGCATATCAACAGTTATATAAAGTAATACAAATCCCAGTTACCCCCCCTTGTGATGATGATGAATTGGCTCTTATGAAGAATAAGGAGTTTGCAGTCGGTATTAATATTGATAATATTGATGAAAATGGTATTGTTTATGATAAAAGTATAAAGATTGAAAATATTCTTTTCCCTTATAATAGCGCAGTTGATTTACCCAAGAACAAAAGCCTTGATAAACTTTCACAATACCTCAGGAGTAACAAAGATGCTGTAATTGAAGTAGGTGCTTATGCTGACGCAAGTGGCAGAGCATTTTACAACTATACACTTTCAGTTAAAAGAGGTAATGCTGTTAAAACTTATTTGATTAAGGAGAACGTGAAATCGAACCAGATAATTGTTCAGGGGTACGGGGAAGAAAACCCCTTAACAATTAATAGGAATAGTAATGGAAAATGGAACAAAGAATCGATGAAGTTTAACCGTAGAATTGAGTTTAGGGTAATTACACAGGGTGAAAAATCCCTTTTAATTAAACCCTTAACCAATATCCCTAAAGAATTTAAAAACAAAAAGTACGATAAGCATTATAAAAAAGCAGAATCAAATAATGTTGAAACCAAAGAGTAACAGTCTTTATTTGATAATGGCTCTGGTTTAATATAACTGTGATCCATTAGACAATTTATTATACTTCTAATTAACAAGTATTTAGATATTAGTAACTAAAAATAAACATTTAACATCCTTAATTACTAATTACCAGTATCCTAATTACTTGCTAAACATAAGCAATACAAACATTAAAAATATCCCAGATAATTTAACTAAAGAGATAATTTCAGAAATCTTATGTCCCAACTGCTGCAAAATGAGACTCTCAAACTAAGAGCATTAGAACCGGAAGATTTGGAATTACTATACAAATGGGAAAATAACTCTTCCATCTGGGAACACAGCAGTACACTGACTCCATATTCAAAATATGTCCTCCGAAATTATTTGGAAAATGCTCATAAAGATATTTTTGAAGTAAAACAAGTTCGGTTTATAATTGAAGTGATTGCTAAAAAAGAAGCCATTGGCACAATCGATTTATTTGATATTGATTTTTATAACTCAAGAGCCGGTGTAGGAATTCTTATTGCAAATGAAGAAAACAGGAACAAAGGATATGCAGGGAAATCTCTTGAATTACTTATAATCTATGCATTTCATCATCTTGGACTATTACAGCTTTACTGCAATATTAATGAAGATAATAAAAACAGCCTTAAATTATTTAAAAATTTAGGGTTCAAAATAACCGGAAAAAAAGAAAACTGGATAAAAAAAGGATCGAGCATGAAAAATGTATATTTCTTACAGTTGTTATCCAAAACTAAATAAAACAAGCTAAAATTTGAACTGGTAAATAACATCCAAATCCTTCCTATTATAAAAAAATAAGGTATCTTTTATCATTTTTTTTTGATGCAAATTTCCGCTTTCATATATAACTTAAACAATTTTTAAGTAAATTTGACAAGCAACAAATAACCTTTTAAACCTAAACTCATGAAAGCAAAAGACTCCTATGATTTTAGCAAAATCAATTTCATTTTTATACTGTTCATGTTAATTGTACTGCATCAGTTTGATTTATGTGCACAAACAAAAGATACACAAATTGATGAATTAATTGAAGAAGGGAATTTTGATGAGGCAATTCAAATTGGAACGGCTCTGCTTTCTGATGATCCCGATAATCCGGAAATAAACTTTAAAGTTGGTTATTCTTATTTAAACACTGCCCTGCGTAAAGCGAAATCAGTTCCTTATCTTGAAAAAACAGTGGAAGTTTTAAATGAAAAAAAATCCCAAACAAACCTTGCATTTGAAGCAAAATTTCACCTCGGTAAAGCTTATCATAATAATTATGAATTTGAAAAAGCAATTGAATTATACATAAAATTAAAAAAAACCACAAAAAATAATGAACTACTAAATGCAATTGATAAAGAAATCTACCAATGTCAGATAGGCAAAAAACTGATGAAAAACCCTGTCAAAATGCAGATCAATAACTTAAATGCTAATATAAACTCACCCTACTCAGACCACAGTCCTGTTATTGCTGCAGACGAATCAGTAATTATTTTTACCTCAAGAAGAAAACGCTTTGAAGAAGAAAAACTCAACGCTGACGGACAATATAACGAAGATATTTATATTTCGTACTATGAAAACAACTCATGGCAAAAACCAAAAGGAATTAGCCCCAATATTAATACAGAAGCCCATCAGGCATCAATTGGACTTACACCTGATGGACAACAGCTATTCATTTATAATGGAGAAGATGCCGGTACCATATTAACAAGTTATTTAACCGGCGATGAATGGTCAGAACCAGAAAATCTGGGCGAATCAATAAATACACGTTATCGCGAAACCCATGCATCATTATCGGCAGACGGTAAATATTTATATTTTACCAGCAATCGCCCGGGTGGTTATGGCGGTCTTGATATATATTTATCAGAAAAATTAAAGAATGGAAACTGGGGAAAAGCAAAAAACTTGGGACCCTCAATCAATACTTCATCTGATGAAGAAGGCCCATTTATTCATCATGATGGTATTACCCTTTATTTCAGCTCAAAAGGCCTTGAAACAATGGGAGGTTTTGATATTTTCACCTGCCATTTAAATGAATTTGGGACATGGACAAAACCCGAAAACCTTGGATACCCTATCAATACAATTGACGATGATGCTTTTTTTGTAATTACACCAAATGGGAAAAGGGCTTATTTTTCATCATACCGAGAAGATGGCTTTGGAGGAAATGATATTTACATGATGGCTTTACCTGAAGCTGAAGAAAAACCGGTTACTGTTGTTAAAGGAAATGTAAAAGCCTGTGATTCAGACATTGAAGATGTTCTGATTACGGTTTTTGATAAAGAAAATGATGACCTTGTTGGCTTATACAAACCAAATTCAAAAACCGGTAAATATTTGTTTATTTTATCAAGAGGAAGAAACTATTATGCAATTTATGAAATAAACGGACAAGAAAAACTTACAGAAGAATTTTTTATTAGTAAAAATGCTGAATTTCAAGTACTTTATAAACCAATTTCACTAATTAAAGGAACGCCTTGTGAAGACCGAATTGTAAGTTCTGATTCAAAAAATTTAGAATTAGAAAATATTGATCTGTATTCATTTTGGAAAGAAAAAAAAGATGTTACTGTAATAGAAAATATACCTTTTAGAATTAACAGCCCTCAATGTGATAATTTTAAAAACAATGTAGTTAAATTGGCAACATATCTGAAAGAAAACCCTAAAACAAAAATTGAAATAGTTGGTTTTTCAGATTCACAGGGCTCCATAGCCTACAACATAAAATTATCTAAACAAAGAGCATTATCGGTAGCACAACATTTAATTATACTGGGTGTTAACAGGGATCAGATTAGTTACAGGGGCAATGGTATAGAAAATCAAATATCGATTAATAAATACAAAGACGGATCTTATGTTTGGGAGTCATTACCCTATAACCGTCGTGTTGAATTTATTGTTTCCAATGATATAAAAAACAAATTAAAAATTATCCCGGTGCAAATACCTGTTCTTTATAATTTGAATGTTAAACCGGAAGAAATAAAAAAAGAAATTGCCAGACTTGACAATATTTACACTATACAATTAAGTAAACATACTAAACCTATTCAAAGAAAAGTTTATCATAAATTTAATAATATTCAAATGTATTATTTAGGAAAGTTTTATAATTATACAACCGGGCAATTTTATTCTATAACAGATGCAAAAAAGGAATTGGAATCTATACACAATTTAGGTTATAAGAATGCTACGATCAAAAAATTATCAGAATATTATCCCAAGAACCTAAAAAATCTGCATTAATTAAAATTTAGACACCCTGACTTATCGGAATCTGCATTGTCATATTATTTTATTTACATTAAAATATCATTTAGTAATTAGTCATTAGTAACTGGTCATTAGATAATTACATGCAAGAAAATGACCAATGACAAATTTCTAATGACTTTGTAAAACAATTTTAATTAACGAATAAGCCCCTGTAATTTTTTGAAAATCAGATTATTGGTCAGGAGTTCTAAACTTATATCATTAATAGAAATGCTCACATTATACACATTTTTAACACCCAATTCAATACTTAAAATCATATTGATAAAGCAGTTACCATAATTTAAAAAATGACTCCTGTTTTAGGCCATCATCTCTTTCATTTTCAATGTATTTTCGTTTAAAACTTCGACTAAAGAAGCTAAATTTTCAGAAATTGAGGCATTTACCTGGGCAACATTATTTATCTCATTCATACCTGAATTAATTTGCTCGACACTTATTTTTTGTTCTGCAGTGGATTCTGATATTTTTAAAATATATTCAAAACTTTTTTCAACATCATTTATCATTTGAGATAAATAAGTCCCTGCCTGATCTGATACAGACATCCCTTCATTTACAAGGCTGACAATATGTTTAGCAGCTTCCTGGCTTCGCTCAGCAAGTTTCTTTACTTCAGCAGCAACTACAGAAAAACCTTTTCCTGCCTGACCTGCCCTGGCTGCTTCAATAGCTGCATTTAAGGATAGTAAATTAGTTTGTCGCGCAATTTCATCAATGACACCTATTTTATCACTAATATCATTGACTGATGTAAACACGCGGCTCAAAGCCTGGTCACTTCTTTTTATGAGCTTTGTTGTTCTTTTGGTGACATCAGTGGTTTGGTTTGCATTTTCAGCACTTTTAACTATTGAGTTTGTTACTTCAACTATTGAAGAAGACATTTCCTCTATATTTGCTGCCTGTTCACTTGAACTTGAACTTAAAGAATCAGAAGAAGAATTTATCTCGTCTGAAAGATTTCCCATTGTAATTATGGTATCTTTCATTGAACTAAATAAACTGTTCAATCTTTTATTTTGTTCTTCCTTCTGCTTTGTTTCACCAGCAACATGAGTCATTGTTTTTTTTAATAAACGGTTTATAAACATTAGCAAAATAAATAAAAGGACAATTACAAACTCAAATGCAACTATTGTTGACTTCACCACGTTAACCATTTCACTACTAAACAATTCTTTAACCAGGAAATAATTTATAATTGTACCAGTTGTAACAATTATCGTATTAATAACAAGTACTTTTTCTGTTGCAAAAACAGCGCTCATACTTAAAAATAAAAGTATATAATATGCAGGGGAAAGAAACGACATTAAAGGGTTACCAACTTCCCTTAAAGATATTATGACGGCAACTTCCAGTGATACTAAAATCATGGTCAAAAAATTCCCGGCTAACTGTAACTTTCCAATCTTCAGGATAATTAAATCAAAGCCAATTATTATTGCAATAACAAAAGGAACCACTACTTTACCAATAACCTGTCCTTCTACAACCCCCGTAAAAAAATTAATAACAATATATAATAATGCTAAAAAAACTGAGGCCACGTTAAGGCTGGCAAGTGCTTTTGCTTTCTGATAATTAAGATATGATTCATCTTTAATATTTGAAAGAAAAAAAGAAAGGATTGTTTTCATATTTTATGAATATTATATTTAATATATTTATAAACACTACTTGCAAATCATAAAATTGGCAAATGCTTTCATTAATCTTGAACTTCAACTGCTCAAAATTAACGTTTACAATATAACAAAATAAATTCAAAATTAAGATATAAAGATCATCTATTTATAATCTGAGTCATTGTTTTACTAACTAAAATGATATTACTTTGCATTTCTTTTTTATAAATAAAAATGCCAAGTTAAAAGATGCCAGATAACTCAAAAATATCAAGAATTAAATCATTAAGTATAGACATCCTAAATGCGGTTAAAGGTACGGATCAAGACTATACAGAAGGTAGTCTTCGACGTGCAATCATATTGCTTTCCATTCCAATGGTTATGGAAATGATTATGGAATCTGTATTCGCAGTTGTTGATATTTGGCTTGTTTTAAAAATAAGTGCTGAGGCAGGTGCTGTTGTGGGTATAACTGAATCAATTATGACCTTAGTTTATGCCATAGGAATAGGATTAAGTGTGGCAACCACTGCCATTGTAGCCAGAAGATTCGGAGAAAAAAAACCGGAAAAAGCTTCGATATCTGCTGTTCATGCTATATATGCAGGAATTGCAGCCTCTTTTATTATCTCCATACCTGGTTTTTTGTTTAGCAAGCAAATTCTGGAATTAATGGGTGCATCACAAGAAATGGCACAAAATGGACATCAATACACGCTTATTATGATGAGTGGGAATGTGGTTATCATGTTGTTATTCATAATAAATGCTATTTTCAGAAGCTCAGGAGATGCAGCAATTTCTATGCGGGTATTACTAATAGCTAACCTCATAAATCTGGTTTTAGATCCATTACTAATATTTGGTATTGGTCCATTTCCTGAACTTGGTATTATGGGTGCAGCAATTGCAACTAATACCGGAAGGGGGATAGCAGTTATTTACCAGTTGTATTTATTATTTTTTAAAGAACAAAGGGTAGTTGTAAGACTAAGGCACTTATCATTCAAATTTAATGAATTAATACGCTTGATAAAACTTTCCTTAGGCGGTATAGGTCAATCAATTATAGCTACTTCAAGCTGGATTGTCCTGTTTCGTATACTTGCCGAATTTGGGAGCATTGTATTGGCTGGTTATACTGTAGCCATTCGTATTATTATCTTTATTTTACTACCCTCTTGGGGGTTGAGTAATGCCGCTGCTACATTAGTTGGTCAAAACCTGGGTGCAAATAAACCGGAACGGGCTGAAAAATCAGTCTGGCTGGCGGCTTATGCCAATATGATATTCCTAGGCGGATTTAGTATCCTGTTTATTATTTTCCCTTCGTTTTTCGTTGGTATTTTAAGTGATGATATTAATGTTATTAATACTGGGGCAATTGCCTTAAGAATTATTAGTTTTGGCTTTATTGCTTATGGAATGGGTATGGTTATGATACAATCTTTTAACGGGGCGGGTGATACAACAACCCCAACTAAAATAAACTTTTTTGCATTCTGGCTTTTAGAAATTCCACTTGCCTATTTATTTGCCATACACACCGGTTTGGATGACAAAGGTGTTTACTATGCAATAATTATTTCTGAAACATTTATGACCATTTGGGGAATTATTTTGTTCAGAAAAGGAAAATGGAAATTAAGGGAAGTGTAGAGCACGCCACCACTTCACTGTCAATCTTGGTAAACTTATTTTACGCAACTGTCATTTTGTCGCTATAAATAATGGACACGTGCCAAATAGTCCGTTTATTTTCAGAAAGCTCAACTGGCAACAAAATTGAAGGGTTGTGTTCTGTATAATCAAAAACAAATACCATGAATCTAAATAATTTTACCATAAAATCACAAGAAGCTATCCATAAAGGACAGGATATGGCTCAATCTTATGGTCATCAAGCCATTGAAACAGGACATTTATTAAAAGGGATACTAGAAGTTGATGAAAATGTCAGCTCTTTTTTATTAAAGAAACTCAATGTAGATATTGCTAACCTTAAAAGAATATTAGATAGTATCGTACAATCATATCCGAAAGTAAGTGGTGCAGATATTTACCTGACAACCGAAAGCCAACAGGCAATACAAAAATCAATAAGCTTTTCAAAAGAATTTGGCGATGAATATGTTTCAATTGAGCATCTCATCCTTGGCATTTTAAACACAAAAGGCCAGGTTTCACAAATGATGAAAGACCAGGGGATTACAGTAAACTACCTGAAACAAGCCATAAATGAACTTCGCAAAGGGGCCAAAGTAAACAGCCAGACTGCTGAGGATACTTATAACTCGCTTGAACGATATGCCATAAACCTAAACGAACGCGCAAGGACAGGAAAGTTAGACCCTGTAATCGGTCGGGATGAGGAAATACGACGTATTCTACAAATCCTATCCAGAAGGACAAAAAACAACCCGATATTAATTGGTGAGCCCGGTGTGGGTAAAACAGCTATTGCAGAAGGACTGGCCCACAGGATTATAAACGGTGATGTTCCTGAAAACTTGAAATCAAAGCAAGTTTATTCGTTAGATATGGGTGCCTTAATTGCCGGGGCTAAATATAAAGGCGAATTTGAGGAACGTTTGAAGGGTGTGGTGAAAGATGTATTAGCTTCGGATGGTGAAGTGATTTTATTCATTGACGAAATACATACACTTGTTGGTGCAGGTAAAGGCGAAGGCGCCATGGACGCAGCAAATATTCTAAAACCAGCACTGGCCCGTGGTGATTTAAGGGCTATAGGTGCAACAACCTTAAGTGAATACCAAAAATATTTTGAAAAAGATAAAGCCCTAGAGAGAAGGTTTCAACTTGTGCTGGTAGATGAACCAGACACTCTTAGTGCGGTAGCCATATTACGAGGATTAAAAGAACGCTATGAAAACCATCATAAAGTAAGGATTAAGGATGATGCAATTATCTCGGCAGTTGAACTTTCGCAGCGATATATTTCTGACCGTTTTTTACCTGATAAAGCAATTGACCTTATTGATGAGGCCGCAGCTAAATTACGTTTGGAAATGAACTCTGTTCCTGAAGAAATTGATGAAATTCAGCGAAAAATTAAACATCTGGAAATTGAAAGAGAAGCATTAAAAAGAGAAAAAAATAAAACTCGCCTGGAAAATATTAATTTAGAAATTGCAAACCTACAAGATGGCTTAAATGATTTTATGGCCAAATGGAAGGCTGAAAAAGAAGTTATTGAAAAAATCCAACAAAATAAACAAGCTGTAGAGAACTTTAAAATAGAAGCTGAGCGTGCTGAAAGAGAAGGCGATTTAGGCAAAGTTGCTGAATTAAGGTATGGGAAAATAAAAGAGGCTGAAGCTGGTATTAAAAAATACAAACAGGAACTTCAAAACATGCAAGCGAATTCAAGTTTGATTAAAGAAGAAGTTGAACCGGAAGATATTGCCGAATTAGTTGCCAAGTGGACAGGGATCCCTGTAAGTAAAATGCTGGAAAGTGAACGTGAAAAACTCTTACATCTTGAAGATCAGCTACACAAACGTGTTGTTGGGCAGGAAGAAGCAATAACAGCAATTTCTGATGCGGTACGAAGAAGCCGTGCCGGTATGCAGGATCCGAAACGCCCCATTGGTTCATTCATATTCCTTGGTACAACGGGTGTTGGAAAAACAGAATTGGCTAAAGCATTGGCAGAATTCATGTTTGACGATGAACAAATGATGACACGAATTGATATGTCAGAATACCAGGAGAGACATTCTGTTTCCAGGCTTGTTGGAGCACCTCCAGGGTATATTGGCTATGATGAAGGGGGACAGTTGACAGAAGCTGTACGACGAAAACCTTATTCTGTTATTTTACTGGATGAAATTGAAAAAGCCCATCCTGATGTATTTAATATTCTACTACAAGTTCTGGATGATGGTCGTTTAACAGATAATAAAGGAAGGCTGGTTAATTTTAAGAATACCATTATAATTATGACCTCTAATATTGGATCACACATTATCCAGGAAGGTTTTGATAATATGACAGAAGAAAATAAGGATGATTTAACAGAAGAAACCCAAAACAAAGTTTTTGATCTGTTAAAAAAATCAATCCGCCCGGAATTTTTAAACCGAATTGACGAAACAATTATGTTTACACCTCTTACAAAAAAGGATATTACAGATATTGTAAAAATTCAGTTTGAAGGAATTAAAAAAATGCTTACTGAACGGGAATTAAAAATAGAAATTAGCGATCAAGCAATAGAATGGATTGGTGAAAAAGGTTACAATCCCCAGTTTGGTGCAAGACCGGTAAAAAGAGTTTTCCAAAAACATGTATTAAATGAGCTTTCAAAGCAAATTTTGGCTGGTACAATACAAAAAAATCATCCTATTAAAATTAATGTTGATGATGGGGGATTGATTTTCAGGAATTAAACAGGTTGCAGGTTACAAGTTGCAAGTTGCAAGTTGACAAATGTACAAAAAGACAAAATAGTTGTCAATCAACCACCTACAACTTGTAACCCGCAACAAATTTCAATATTCAATTTTATAAGCTATCACTCTATTATCAAAAAATGTAGGTATAAGCAAAAGTTTCTTTTCGGGAATATATTCTATATCAGCTGCATTAATATTTCTGGATCCAGTATTCAACAATAGTATTTTTTCTTTTTTTGGATGTACCAAATACACATTTTGCGCCCAGTCAGAAATCAGATAACTTCCTTTTCCATTCGGTACTAATCCATCAATTGAACCTGTATTTAAAATATATTTTTTCACCTTTTTAGTTTTCAAATCAACAGAAAGAATATAACCACTGTTACCAACCAACAACTTAGCTTTTTCAATAAATAAACCATTTGGGTTCTGCAAATCATCAGTCTCCAACCAAATTTCAAATTTTCCTCCATTTAAACGCCAAATTTTATTTGTTCGCATGTCCGACACATAAACATTCCCTGATTTGTCAACAGCGACATCATTCAAAAATTTTGCGCCTGGTGCATCATTGCGTTTGGTAATTTTAGACGTAGCAATATCAATTTCAACCAATTGGTCAATATTTGACACATAAAGCTTTCCACCATAAATACCCATTCCTTTTGGTGCACTAATGCCTTCAACCCAGTTCAATTTTACAATTTCACCTTTCAGGTTAATTTTTGATATAAAACCATCATTATCCTTCGTGTCAGGTCTTCCATCAATACTGCTAACAAATACGACATCTTCTTCAACGTAGTATAAAACAGATTCCGGTATTTGAAGTTTTTTTTCTGTTTTCCATTGTAATTGAACATGTTCACTATTTTGTCCAAAACAATATGCATTTATAAAAAACATAACACCTAATAAAAGTCCCGTTTTTATATTCATAATTTAGTTTTTAGCCTTAATTTTAAACATAATAATTTCAAATAAAGATACAAAATCTTTTATTCATCCTCTGAAACTATTTGTAAACAAATTTTAAGGGCGCCTCTAAAAACCCAAATCTTTTCACATATTAATAAACAATTTTATATGTGTTCAAAATATAGTTCCATGTTATACAATTTTTAGAAGCCACCTTAATAACTAATCGGGGCAAAAGGATGATTTCAGCTAGTGTATATACAAACTATTCATGAATTATATTGTAAAGCATATTAAATAAGTTGGAAAATTTATCGCAATTTACTATGTTTGCATAACAAATTTTATTATGTTTGCATAACAATTATAAAAATATATAGATATGAAGGTATTATTATGTATAAGCCATGTACCGGATACTACTTCAAAAATTCGTTTTACAGATAATGATACAGCTTTTGACAAAACGGATATTCAGTACATCATTGGGCCACACGAAGAACTGGCTTTAACAAGGCTTTTAGAGGTTAAAGAAGCAATAGGTGATATGACTATTACCGCAGTAAATGTTGGTTTAAAAGAAACAGAACCAACTATTAGAAAAGCTCTAGCAGTTGGTGCAGACGATGCAGTCAGGGTTGATGCTGACCCAACAGATGCATTATTTGTTGCCAAACAAATTGCAGATGTATACAAACAAGGAAGTTATGACTTGATTGTTACAGGAAAAGAAAGCATTGATTATAATGGTGCTCAAGTTGGTGAAATGGTTGCTGAATTGTTAGATTTACCTTCTATAACCAGCACATCCCATTTTGAAATTAAAGATGGTAAAGCACATCTTGAACGTGAGATTGATGGAGGGAAGGAAGTAATTGAAGTTGATTTTCCATTTGTTTCAACATCTGGTAAAGGTTTTGCCATTGAGCCGCGTATCCCAAGCATGAGAGGAATTATGCAGGCAAGGAAAAAGCCACTTAATGTTGTTGAACCAGTTGGTCAGGAGAATAAGACAAAAACAAATAAATTCTATCTTCCTGAAGCAAAAGGTGCATGTACATTTGTTGACCCTGAAAATATGGACGAATTAGTGCGGTTATTACACGAGGAAGCAAAAGTCCTATAAGCAAGCACTAAAAATCCAAATTTCTGCGTTACTCAATTTTTTCAAATCACTCATCCCGTTTTTGGACGGGACTCATGCTTTGAAAAATTTGAAAGCCTTGAACTTTAGATTTTTAATACTCACTTAGAATTAAGTTGAAAAAAATAATTAATTTAAAACTGAAAATCATGTCAGTACTAACATATACAGAAAATTGGGATGGAAAGTTCAAAAAATCAACTTATGAACTTCTTTCTTATTCAAATGAAATAGCAAAAAAAGCAGGGACAGATGTAATTGCCCTAACTATTGGGGACGTTGCAGAAGATGAACTAAAATCTTTAGGAACCTATGGTGCATCAAAGGTTATTGTGGTAAAAGATGAAAAGCTTAATGATTTTATTGCTAAATCGTACTCTTCAGCAATCAGCCAGGTGGCACAAAGCCAGGATGCAAAATTTGTGATTTTTGCAAATAATGTTTCAGGAAGAGCCTTATCAGGAAGAACAGCAGTAAAATTAGATGCAGGGTTCGCCCCGGGGGTAATGCAGCTACCATCAAGCATAGAACCTTTTGTGGTACGAAAAAAAGCCTATTCAGGAAAAGCATTTGCTGATTTTGAACTAAATAGCAATGTAAAAGTACTTAGCCTAACTCAAAATTCATTTGAAATTATTGAAGATACTAAGCCAATTGTTATAGAAGAAGCAAGTGTTGATATCAAAGACACAGACTTAGGTGCTAAACCAAAGAGTGTTGAAAAAGCAACAGGCAAACTATTAATTACTGAAGCAGAAGTTCTTGTTTCAGGAGGTAGAGGCCTAAAAGGACCTGAAAACTGGGGAATGGTTGAGGAAATGGCTGATATACTTGGTGCGGCAAATTGTTGTTCGCGTCCGGTTGCTGATTTAGAATGGAGGCCTCATGAGGAACATGTTGGACAAACCGGAAAAGTAGTTGCCCCTAATTTATATATTGCCATTGGTATATCAGGTGCAATTCAACATTTAGCAGGGGTTAATGGTTCAAAAGTTATGGTTGCCATAAATACCGATGAAGAAGCACCATTCTTTGAAGCAGCAGATTATGGTATAATTGGTGACGCTTTTAAAGTAGTCCCTAAATTGAATGAGGCTTTAAAGAAGTTTAAAGCAGGACAGTAAATATAAAATATTTTTCAAAGTGTTTGTAATTTTAATCACTTTGATGCGTTTGATAAATTATCCGCATGGGCGGAGAAAAATTTAGTTGTTGCGTTAATGGAGATTGGGGCATGAAATACAGCCCCTTTTTCTTTTTGGTTTTTTACTAATCCAATATTTATAACCTAATGCCAATCCTACCGATTCAGGATTAATTAAATTTAGCGATACTGATAAATTACTGTTTTTTGAGAGGTAATAGTTATATTCAAGCTCGCCACTTAACCAGGCCATTTTATATTGCCAGTCACCTGAATTAGTATAAATATCATCATCATCGTACCCTTCCATTGTAGCCCATGTTTGCCTAAAATAAAGAGCAGGACCAAAACCCATTGACATAGAATGCTTGTAAGCATTAAAAAGCCTAAAACGAATCATTACCTGGGGAAAACCTGCCAGTTTAGAGGCTTTGTCATAATATAATGCCATAGCTACTTTAATTGATGCTGTAGCAGTTGCAAAAGATTCATAAGCAAAGATTAATCCAGGCTCAAAGGCCAACTTTCCACTTTCACCAATTTTTCGATTAGCCAATTCCAAATTATTATCAGTAAATTGATAGCTTAAATTGGTTAGTTTTATATTAACATTACTCTGTGATAGAGCATAATAAGTGGTTAATCTAATAATAATCAACACAACTGTAACGAAAATATATTTTGTGTTCATCTTTTAGTTTTTAGTAAAACGATGAAAAGGTGTATTATATTTTTTTTAATGATATTTTAGTTTTTTATAGTTCTATTAAATATAATTTTTTTTATTTATTCAATGAGAAATGGTAATAATGCATGAATTTAGATCACTTTATTTTATCTTTGAAAAAAAATAAAAATGATAGACAAACAAGACCTGATCGAACGATTTACGAGTTATGTAAAAGTTGACACTGAAAGTGACCCAAACAGTGATAAAACACCGAGTAGCGACAA
>JBDLJL010000030.1:0-38464 GCA_039714415.1 Bacteroidota bacterium | reverse complement strand
CAATAAATAGGACTTTGAGCGGTCGGCACGACCCAGCGATGAGTCCATGTTGAACTACATCCCGGCTTGTTAGCTATGCACTTATTGAAGGGTTTTAAAATGACTTGAAACTTAGGTTAAAACGTATTTACAATTCAGTAATAATGTGAAAAATAAAAAAAAATATGAAAAAAATATTAACATTTATATTTATCACAGGTTTATTATTTACTTCATGTAAAAAAAAAGAAATTGACAATATTCAAAATCAAGCCAATATTAACAATGATTTGTTTAAACCAACTGAAACACAGGCAAATATAGCTAATGATGGATGTTTAATTTCTTTTAGAAATCAGAATACTGAACTTTGCATTATTTTGAGTGATGTAGCTTCGGAAAAATTCAATTTGACAACAAGGATTTTGGCAACAGATACAAAAAAGGCTTTTGCTGTTTTAAAATATAACGACAAAATTGTCTATGGTGAAAGTGGTGAAATAAATATTACAAATAATAATAATAAATTATCGGGGAATTATAATATAAACTTTACTACCAATATTGTGATTTCAGACGGAATATTTACCGATATTGAAATAACAAACCAGCAAATAATTAGTTTTGAAAGTATTTTAGCTACGGATTTTTATGGAAATTTAATCTCAGGAGACCAAACAGATTGGTTGAATAATAAAGAATGGGGATTAATAGAGAAATCAATATTTAAACAAGATGAATTTTCGATATCTCAAAATGATGAAAATAAAATATTAGGAGTTTTTCCAAACCCTTTTGCTACTATTTCCCATTTTGCTTTGAATAAGCTTGAGACAACAAAATTTGAATTTGTTGTTGTAAACAGTAACTTTGAGATAGTCTATGAAAGTCCTGAAATATATGAAAATAACATTGCATTTAATTTAAGTGGACTTGTGACAAAAAATAAATATTATCGAATTTATTATATTTTTACAACTGATGAAAATGAAATTTTTAATGGACACGGAGATATTAAAATACTTGAGTAGATTTAATTGAACACATCCTGCAACAAAAGCGATATGTCGTACGGTCAGCGTGGAATTTGAAAGATTAGAACAAGAAATTAGTACTGCCAAATCTTTGATTTGGTGTTGAAATAATTTTAATAAATAAATCAAAATTTTGCTACTTTTATAGCTTGAAAGTGAGTGGTTTTTAATTCTTTACTCTTCATACACTAACATTATGGACAATCTCCTCTCTGAATAATGAAAAGAAAAATTGAATTACTGGCACCAGGTGGAGATATAGATTCAATAAAAGCTGCTATTATATCAGGGGCAGATGCTGTATACTGTGGCCTGAATAAATTTAATGCACGAAACCGGGCAACTAATATAACTTTTGAAGATTTAAATGGCATTTTAAGACTTGCTCATAGTAATGATTGTCAAGTTTTTATTACCCTTAATATCATAATCGTCGAGAGTGAAATTCCGGATCTTATACGTTTACTGAATAAACTAATTAATACAAATGTCGATGGTGTAATTATTCAGGATTTAGGATTGTTTTATCTATTATCTAAATATTTTGGGAGCCTGAAAATACATGCATCTACACAGCTTACAACTCATAATGAGGGACAAATAAAATTCTTAAGAAAACTGAATGCTTCCCGGGTTAACCTATCACGAGAGCTAAATGTTAATGAGATAAAAGCTTTAACTTCTACCGCACATAAAATCAATGTTTTAACAGAAGTGTTCGTTCATGGTTCATACTGCATTTCTTTTTCGGGACTTTGTTATATGAGTTCGCTTCATGGCGGGAACTCAGCAAACAGGGGGCGATGTAGTCAACCCTGTAGAGACCAATACAAAACGACTTCACAAGGTATTGATTTCCCCCTTAATCTTAAAGATAATTCAGCCTATACCGATCTAAAGGAATTATATAATATAGAAGTTGACTCAATAAAGATTGAAGGCAGAATAAAAAAGTTTCATTATGTGTATATGGTGGTAAAATCATATCGGAAACAACTTCAAAATTTGTACGATAATAATTTACTAAGTACAGACAACAGCAATCTGTATAAGGTATTTAACAGGGATTTTTCAAACGGATTCTTAAAGGGAGATATTAATAAAAATATGTTTATTGAAAATCCCCGTGATAACTCATCAATACATTTAGCTAAATTGAATGGCGGTACTTCCGATGAAGATATTGAAAAAGCAGAAAAAGAACTTTATAAAGAAAAAGGAGACCTTAGATCGTTTATTAAAAATAAAACTGACCAATTAAGTATAGCAAAAGCCCCTTTAACAATAACTATTTCGGGGAAATCTGGTACACCTTTGAAAGTAGCGATAAAAACTCCCGACTCCTCATTTGTTCTCTTTTCAGAAATGAATCTTGTAACCAAAGGTACACTGCCATTAAATCTCAAGATGATATTAAAGAAATTTAAAGCAATAAATGATACAGAATATATCATAGAGCATATCGAATTGAAAAATCTTCAGCCTAATCTCTTTATTACTTTTAATGAACTCACCTCAATTAAAAATCGAATTCTATTTATCTTAAAAGATTCAAAAGAGACGCATTCTCCAATTAAACTCCCTGTTTTAAAAAGGCATAAAAAAGAGAATGTAAAACCCACTATTTCTGTATTAATCTCTTCTAAAAAAGATTTGAATCTTTGCAATGAAAGCTCTGCTGATATCTACTTTCAACTCCCTAATGATTTTACTAATAAATCTTCTGAGTTTGTAGATCTTTTTATAAAAAACAAAAAACTAATTCCCTGGTTCCCTTCAGTGTTAATAGGTAAAGGTTATAGTGCTGCGGTAAAATTGCTTCAACAGCTGCAACCAAAACTTATTGTAACAAATAATACTGGGATAGCCTATGAGGCTAATGAAATGGGGATTTTCTGGATAGCAGGCCCCTATTTGAATATTGTTAATTCCTATAGTCTGTTATGTTTAAAAGAAAAATTTAACTGCTCAGGCTCATTTGTTTCAAATGAGATTAATAAACATCAGATAAGGAGTATTAAAAAGCCTGATGATTTCAAACTATATTACAGCATCTATCATCCTATTGTACTAATGACTAGCAGGCAATGTTTGTTTCATCAGGTAATTGGGTGTGAAAAAGATAGTGTTGATGAGAAATGTATTGGAACTTGTAATAGATCAGCAACAATTACTAATTTAAAAAAGGTTTCTTTCATAATTGATAAAAGCAAGGGGGAATATAATAATATCTATAATGAGACTAATTTTTTGAATACCGATATTGTTACAGATTTGCCCGATATCTTTTCCAGTTTTTTTATTGATTTAAGGGATATAAAAACCGAAACAAAAATAGAGATAGATAAATTAAAAATAATTAAGCTTTTCGAAAATCACCTTAGTGGTGATTATGATACAAAACAGCAACTAAAACAAATTATTCATCCAACAAATAACACCCAATATAAAAAGGGTATCTAATAGTTTAATTTTAGTAAATAAATGAAACATCCATGATAGTAAATTTAACACACACAGCCTGCCCAGGGCAATTGGGTTCAAATTGCTATTCCTTATGTACCATGGGTTTTACCCATGGTTATTCAAATTTAACCACTTCGCGGTTATTATTACAGTTAAAATATTAAAAAATCCTGAAAGGATTTAATATAAATAACAGCGGGTGTAACCCGTGGTATGATAATAATAGCTGACACAACACTGAAAGTGTTGAATATTTGGTGTTTTTAAACCCGATTGCCCTGACAGCCTGCCCCGTTTTTTTCGGGGAGGATGATTATTAAGTGTAATATGCTTTGAGTGTGTCGCTTGTAGAATGTGGATGTTCTTCCGCTTTGGCGGAACAGGCTATCTGACAATTAAAAATAATTAAAATACAAACAGATGAAAAATATATCGTTAAAAAACAATTGGATTTATGGGCTATTACTGATTTCAGTTATATTGGCAATTTTGGCATTGGTAACGTCCGACTTTTTTCTTGGATCGGGAACAGCCGGGATGGGTATTGTTATTTTATTGATTCTCAGTTTCAAAAAGACAAAATCAACCAAAGATGCATGGCTAATAATCGGAGCCTTTTTGTTTTCTATTGCCGGTGATTGGTTCATGTCAAATATGAACGGAGATGCCATGATGTTCAGTAAGGGTATTGCTTTGTTTTTTGTTGCTCATATAGGCTATTTCCTGTATGCCATAATTAATGGGAAAATAAAATGGTTTTTTACAAGTATATTACTCGCTGCATTTTTAGTATTTTACTTCGTTCTGATTTATCCTGTAATTGATGACAAAATACTAATGGCAGCCTCATTAATTTATTTGTTAATTTCTTGTTTATCCCTGGGTGCATCAGTTGGAATTAAGGGTGATTTTATTGCAAAATGGGCATATATCACCGGAATATTTTTTGTTTTATTTTCTGATACCATTATCTCTTTTACAGAATTTTTGAGATACGATAAGTTAGATTTTTTGATTTTGCCAACCTATTATTTGGCACATATAAGTATCACATTTTCATTAATAAGAAAAGTGAAAATAAAAAATTACATATATTCTTCTTAAAAATGATTAAATTAGTAAATTATTAAAATGTCGTTAATATGGAAAATTTATATGTAGGATTATTAATATGATATAAATAGAAAAAACATTTAAGGATATGAAGCACCAACCAACTTTCCCAGAAAAAATAAAGAAGTTCATGGCACTTACTGTTTTAAGACTGCCACTTTTAATCATCAAACTACTAATTGGGAAACCTATCCAGATAGACGGCCAGACTATGGATCCAGTTGTTCAATTTATGGTGAAATATTTTGTAGACCATGAAATAGGTTACCTTCCTTCGCCAGAAGAGGAACGCAGAGAGTTCGATATCCAGGGTAGCTGGTTTGCACACAATCCAGAACCTTCCGTTTCCATTACCAAATGGATAGTGACTGGCCCCAATGGCGAAATTCCATGCGAAATACATCGTCCGGCTAAACTACCCACTAAACATGCTCCCGCTTTTGTGTTTTATCATGGGGGCGGACATGTGTCTGGCTCATTGGAATCCCATCGAAATGTCTGTCGGCAATTAGCGTATGAAGTAAACTGTGCTGTTGTGGCGGTGGATTTTAGATTAGCACCTGAAAATAAATTTCCCATAGGGATTAATGATTGTTTGGCTGCGTATGATGCTGTCATCCAACAAGCCCAAAATCTAGGTTTAGACCCCAAGCGTATCTCTGTTGGAGGTGATAGTGCTGGTGGTAATGCTGCTGCCGTAATTGCACAGCAAAGGAAGTCCTCATCCTTTCCTCCAAAATTTCAAGCACTCTGGGTGCCATGGTTGGACATGAGTAAACAAACTCGCTCTTTTGAACTAATGGGCGAAGGCTTCTTTTTGGAAAAGAAAAAAATAGAGTGGTACACCGCACATTATTTGCGTTCTGAAGAAGACGGATTAAATCCATTGGCTTCTCCATTTCTAGGAGATGTGGAAGGCGTATGCCCTGCTGCCGTTTTTTCAGCTGGGTTCGACCCGCTAAGAGATGAAGGCAGAAACTATGTTGAAAAATTAAAAGCTGCAAAAGTGCCTACCCAATACAAATTTTACGAAGGTGTCGTTCACCCCTTTATTAATGTAGCAGGAAAAATTCCAGTTGCCCGTAAAGCATTTGATGAAGCAATTGTTATTCTTAAAGAAAATATTTAAATCATATTATCTTTAGAGTTAAGTTGTTTTGAAAGGTTTGTGTTTCTAAATTGCTTACTTTTTATTTACTCAACGTTAAAACACCGATAACCCTTAAACCAATCAAAGCTTTAGTCCCTGTATTTATCAGGATTGACATATTCGTCAAAATAACTGCATTCTTCAATAACATCTTTGAATTATTCTGTATTGCATATTCGTTTTTAAGAGTTGAAAACTAACATAGAACAAAGGAGATAATGTTCTGAATATTGTACCGTTTTTGGCATCATTTTTTTTCTAATTGTTAAAATGTTAAAAAAAATGGTAAGCCAAAACGACTTACCATTGATATTTTTCATTTCATCAATGAACCTACTCTACCAACTCATAGCCCAAGTTTTTTCCTTTTTTTATAAGAGGTATTCCACTTTTCATCCATTTAGGTTGTTGTTTCCCTTTAAGATAATGATTAAAGAATTGCATCATTCGAATACTAAGGTCTATATTGTCCGGACTTTTAGCTTTAAGATAATGTGGCTCACCATTGTAGTTTAACATCCAAACTGGCTTTTGTAATCTGCGTAAACCCATAAATAGTTCAATCCCTTGGTTCCATGTTACAGACCTGTCACCATCATTATGCATTATTAAAAGAGGGGTTTCTACTTTATTTAGATGGAAAATTGGTGAGTTTTCTATATATAGTTCTGGGTTTTCCCATAAAGAAGCACCTAAACGGCTTTGTGATTTTTCATATAAAACCATTCGGCTTATTCCAGTTTTCCAGTATATGCCACCGTATGCACTTATCATATTTGAGACAGGCGATGAAGCAGCAGCAGCAGCATACATATTTGTCTGGGTAATAATATAAGAAAGTTGGTACCCACTCCAGCTTTGTCCCTGTATTCCGATCCTGTCTTTATCGGCAATGCCCTTGTCTATTAATGCTTGTGTGCCACTCACCACATAATCAACAGCACTTTTACCAGGATGGCCAATTTCGTAGCGAACATTGGGGATAAAAACAATATAGCCATTGCTTGAATAAAATGTAGGGTTTATTTGTGCACGGCTTGGTTTTGGTGCAATATACCTGTTTAGATTATCAGACCAAAGATCGTAAAAATAGACAATGACCGGATATTTCTTGTTTGGGTCGTAGTTTTCCGGTTTATATAATAAACCTTCCGCATTGCGCCCGTTGAATGTTTTCCATTTAATTAATTCATTTGTTGGCCAAATAAACTTTTTCTGTTGTGAATTTAACCAGGTTATTTTGTCGGCTTTTTTTAAATCTATATTTCCGTACCATAAGTTCGGATATTCTTTTACTGAAGATTTTTGCCAAAGGAGTTTATCGGCATTTTTTGCCTTTAGAGGTTTGTAAAAGTAGTAATCCTCATAAATTAAAAGTTTTGGGTTGGCTTTAGTCTTGACATTTGCCTGATAATACCCGCTTTTTTTGTTTTCTTTATTAAAAGCACTTAAAAAAAGTGGTTTTTGCAGGTCAATATATTTGTCCTCTTTGTTTAATTGAATGTGCCGGAATTGGATATTTTGTTTCCTGCCGTATCCATTGGTCACACAAACTGGTTTTTCAACACCTTCCGGATCAACTTTCCAAATATCAAATTGGTCGTAAACCAGAAAATACTTATCATCTTTTGTCCAACCTGCATATTTGTACGAAAATGGTAGGTGTGGTTGGTCATGTTCTTCATCATAAAAATTGACAGGGATATCTTTTGTCAGGGCTGTTTTTTTGTTTTTTCGATGGTCTAATGCATACCATCCTCGCTTTACATTATCATACCAAAAAATATAGTTCCCAAAAGGGGATAGACCCACAAAGTCTTGTTGTTTTGTCAGGACTAATTTCTTTTTACCTGAATTAACATTTACAATATATACATCTTTATAGTAGGGGTAATTCCAGGTTGTTTCAATTAAATAGGGCTTGTTAGCAATACCCAGGGCAAAATAACTATCCCCATTCATAATTGTTTTTGTGTCTTGGATTAATTCATCTGCAAGCCTTACTACTTTGTTGCTGGAAAAATGATAGACCGATAAATAGCTGCGCATAAGCTCTTTTCTTAAAAGAACTTTTTGACGGGGCTGAATATATGGGTCTTTCCATGACCATACATCCACATCTACTTTTTCTTCTTTTAATAGAGTATCTTTTTTCCTGGGTGTTGGTTTAGGTGCTGTACCAAAATAGATTTTGCTATCATCCCGTGAAAACCATATTTTCCCATTTTTGCTTAATGCCCAGTCTTTAGGCATTTCTAATGAATTTGCATCAATAACAACTGCTTTTGACTTAAAAGTTCCAATTTCCCAAGTGTTTAATGAATATTTTTTTGATTTTTTAGTATAAAGAAATGCACATTTTTTGCCAAGATTATCCATAATTACCTTTTTGGCAATCCCTTCAGATTCAAAAATATTAATTAACGTTTCACTGTTTGTGTCAAAAATATTCACTTTTGAGCGTGTAATACTGTCCTTTTCAGTTTGAATGAAACCCAAAAGGTTTCCATTTCTGGAAAAGCTAAACTCTGTTACATTTTTAAAACGATGTTCTTTTTCTGTAACAGGGTTGAAGATAACCAGTTCAGGTATTTTTGGAGTATTCTTGCTCGCTTTTTTCTTTTTTTTGTCTTTGCTATCTATGATAAAAGCAAGCCATGAACTATTTTCAATAGGTAGGCTGAAGGATTTTAATCCGGCAAATTTATACGTTTTTTTACTTTTAAAAACCCAGATACCCAAACTATCTTTTGGGAATTTATCTTTTTTGGCTTTCTTGACTTTAAGCTTTCTTATTGAGTCTTTTTGGGCCTTTATAGTGAATGCTACGTAATCAGAGTTTGGTGATATTTTAGCAGACCTTCCTCTTTCAAATATCTGCCATTTTTCTTTTTTTTGGTAAAATACGTGCAATTTGCCATCTCCTTTGTAGGGGGTAACCTCAAAAGCTACCCAGTTGCCGTCATTTGAAATAGCCTGACGTTCCAGCGTTTCCCACTGGTCATAATCAGAAAAGCTTAAAGGTTTTTTTTTCTGTACATTTTGTGCTTGTTGTACAAAAGGTAACAACAATATAATAGTAAGAAGGAGAAATATTTGCTTCATAATGTTCAATTTTATAACTAGTTATCTTGTCTATTCATCAAGCTAAATCGAAAATTAGGCCAAAGTTTACATTTTTTATATAAAAGTTGATTTTAAGGTAGTTGCTCAGGTCGTTTTTAATAAACGGTATCTGGTAGAATGAAAGGGGCGGCGATAAATTTATTAATATTATTAATCGAGATTGCAAAGGTGGATAATAATTAAGATCTACAATTTCACTAAATTATTTTTTTGTTTTATATACTTCAATAAGCTTTTCCATTTCATTTATGAGCCGGTTTTGGTCATAATTTTTCATTTCAATATTGAATTGTTCGTTTAGTTTTTGCATAAAAGATTGTACTTCTTCTTCAATTTTATGGTTTTCAATAAGCTCATTTACATTATCGATTATACTTTGCAATTGTTTTTGAGGTTTCTGCTCTGAATCAAGATTGTTCGGGTTTTGTGACAGTTCTAGGAGTCTGTTTTTATGTTTTTGAAATTTGTCCGGTTCATCAGGCACAACCTCTGTTTTATTAACTTCTAAGTCTAAATCAAGTATTTTTTGTTTGGATTCTTGATATTTAACGATAGTCATTTCATTCAACTCTTTTTTTGTTTCTCTGAATTTTATTTGAGATTGGTATTCTTTTATTAGTTCATCACTTTTAATTATTGTTTCCTTGGCAACTGATTGGTTTTCTTTATTTTTTTTTATCTCAGGATAATGTGTTAACTCTTCATACCAAAAATCACCAGGGACATGAAAATTGTCATGAATTATTTCAGCAATCCATTTCTTTATTTGTTCAATTTCAGTGTTTGATTTTTCTATTTCAAGCTTGCAGTTGGAGATAGCCTTTTCAATTTTTTGTAATAACAATTCCTTTTTGTTATTATCATCATTTTCAGTGTTTTTTGAAAAAAATCTTTTTAACAGAGACATATTTTAGGTTTTAGATTAAGAAAAAAAGAGAAAACATAATTCATTTGGAATAATCAATATTACATTTTTCTTGTTTTTTTTATCTGATCATAAGCATTATTAATCTTCTGAAATTTTTCTTTTGCTTTTTTCTGTTCATTTATTTCTTTTTTAATCCATTTATCAGGATGATATTTTTTTGCCAGTTCTCGGTATATTGTTTTGAGATCATCATTCGATATGTTGGGATTAACACCAAGTTCAAGATATGCAAAACTTGTACCTGAAAAAAAGTTATTAAGTATACGGTAGTTCTTTTGCGAATAATTGTTGCTTTTGAATTGCTTTTTTCTTGATTTGGTAAACATCAGCAAAATCCTTTTGTAATGAAATATATTTATATTTAATTCATTTACAACTTTTAAAATAATACGTTCCTCTTTTTTATTGATTTCCCTGTCTATAAAGGCCAAGGCAAATAATTGATAAATGAATTGTAGCTTATGTGTGTGCTTTAAACCTTTTAACCTACTGCAAGTATTCTTTATTTCATAATCTTTGAACCTGTGGTTTTTTACAAAAAGTCTTGAAATCCGGCCAATTTCTTTTCCGAATTCTGAGCTCATATAATTTTCAACTTTGTTTAACTCTTTTTCTGTGATATTTCCATTTGTCTTAAAAATATTAATGGCAAGTTTCAGATAAGCAAGTCCAATATTGCCAATTTTTATTTCTAGTTTTAAATCTTCGCTGGCAAAAAGTAAAAGGATTTCATGACCGTAATTAGCGCTTATCATTGTTATTGTAAAAACAAACAAAATAACTATGCTTGGATCAGAAAAAAGGATACTACCTAAAATTATACTGGCAATAATGGAAATGGTAATTATTTTCCTGGAAATCGAACTTATATATTGTCCACCAAAATTCATTATATGCTAAAATACGTTTTTTAAATATGCAGTCGTTAATAATAATAGAAAAACTTAAGGCTTTTAAAAATTTGGTTCATTTAATATGTTTAATTTTTATTAATTTTATGTTCTTTTGAAGTCATTCTAAAAACATGAACCATTACACAAATAGCATCAATTAGCAAGATTATGGATAAGATATTGGAATTTAAGGTTATATTGATCATTTTAAATGTTTTTGTTACAGGTTGGGCCGTTACTGCTCAGGTGAATGGATCAAATAAGGTTTTTTATAATGGTAAAAAAATGCAAGTTCATTGCATGTCCAATGAAAAAATAGAAACAAATTCAGAAAGTGTTCTCATAAAGTGCGTGTTATCGGAAAATCAATACTTTTTTAATGGCAAAAATGCCACCGTGCATTGTCTCATTAGAAAAGAAGTATCTTTTTTTAATTCCGGTATTCTTAAAACAGCCTATCTTCGTAAAAGTCAAATGTTTTTCAATGGAAAAGCTCAGGAAGTTAATGCTTTAAAATATGCGAAAATTGAGTTTTTTGAATCCGGTAAAGTTTTATCAGCCATAATCTGCAGGAATCATTCTTTTTTAAATGGGAAAAATGAGGCGGTACATTGTATGAAAAATACGAAAGTTGTTTTTTATGAATCAGGTAATGTGCAGTTGGCAGTTCTGGATTCAAACCATACTTTTTATGACAGGAACAAAAAAGCATTCCATTATAAAAAGTGGGACAATGTGTTTTTTACTGAAGATGGTTTAATTCATTAAGTGTTTGTCCGTAAAGTTAGTCTAATTCCTTTCACTAATATTATCCAGGAGCTTACCCTTTGTTATATTCTTCAAGTTTATTTTGATATTTTACACCAAACTGGTGCCATAATACTAAAAATAATGCGGTGATCATTGGCCCAGCTAAAAAACCAACCACTCCCAGCCAAACCAGACCACCCATACTAGCGAGGAACATAATTGCAGGGTGCATGCCGCTTTTATGACCATCTAGTCTGTTTCTAATAATATTTTGATTAATCGTGATAGCACCAACACCAATAACAAGGATTATAAATCCTGTCCAGAAATTACCAATAGCAAATTGAATTATAACCATTGGAACTAAAACTGAGTTTGCCCCTACGAGAGGGATTATTGACAAGAAAACCATAATAGTCCCCCAAAAGAATGGTGACGGAATTCCAAGGATTAAAAATAAAAGGCCACCAAATGTACCTTCAATTATTCCAATCATAAATGTATTTACAATAAGGGCATCGGTTACTTGTTCCAATTTAGCAAAAAGCTCTTTTTCATCAGAATCTTTTAGGGGCAGTAAATATTGAATTTTGGCAATCAAAGCCTTACCATCAGCAAGGAGATAATATAGTAAAAACATCACGATAAAGAAGTGAACAATGATTACACCAACATTGATAAAAGTTTTTTGTATTAAAGTGAATACAAATCCAGCAATGGTGGTCATTAATTTATCTGTACCTTTGGCAATTTCGTTCCAGTCCAAATCATCAATAGCATCTTGCAAATACGGCAGTGAGGAAACCTTTTCAGGTAAATCTTTAATGTAATTTTGAATTCTTGGCCAATTTTCTGTAAAAGCAACATAAGTTGACCCAACTTCTTTGGAAACCATTACACCAATAAAAGTCAAAGGTATAACAATTACAAACAGCACAATTAATAATGTTATAAGAGCTGCTTTTGTATTGTTTTCTTTAAATCTTTTTATAAAATAGGACATTGGCTTTTTAAATAATATTGCCAGTATCATGGCCATAAATATATCCATTATAAATGGGCCGATGACATAAATAAAACCAATACTTACCAATATCAAAATGATAAAAAAGAAAGTTTCCTGGAGATTAAGGTTCTTCATGGATATGTGTGTTTTCTAATCAAAAAGTCGAATTTTACTTATTAAAAAGTCTGCTTAAAATTAATCGGTAAAATGTCAGATGCTCAGGTGATTATGAAAGTGATGCGCAATTAATTTATTAATCACAAGCTTAATTATACATAAGTTAGTTGTTAAATGTATTTGAAAATTCATTTTTTAATTTTTCTATCGCCACTTTCAAAGGTGGGGAGTCAACTTTCAGATACATTTCGAGAATGGTTCTGCTTAAATCGTTTGCCTGTGCAGATGGGCCTAAGTTTTTTGCAGCAATATTCAACAGTTTAACCATATTTTCTTTTGCAAGCTTTATCACATCCCAACTCTCAGAGCTAATGTAAATTTGTTGCGATAGGTTGTGATCAAACTCAGATCTAATGTTTTGTAAAAGACTTGCTTTGAAAACATTAATTGTCATTCCAGAAGTGTACACTCTGGTCAATAAATTCTCTGGGGAAATCCTTTCGAGTAAAAGAATCATTCTTTCATAAGCTTGTAATCTAACCGGTGTAATAAGTTTTTGGTTATTCATTAATAGCTCATGTTTTTGTTGTCTGATTTCCTTATCATAGAATTGTTTGATGAGCAAATATGCTGTAAGCATTACTACAATGGAAGGTATTGTGTATTGCAGGGAGTTAAGAAAAATGTCCATTATTTGTTAATTATAAAGATTGTTCTTTGCAAATATAACAATTTATCAAAAAATACATTAAGAAAGAAGTAATTTAGATTATTTTATCTATTTTCATGTCTTTATTTTAAATTGTTTTCATTGCTACATGGAGCTGTCCCAAAAAGATGGGACTTGTTTCATTTCCTAAAATTGATTGGTCAAAAATCAATCAAAAGATGGAACAAAAACTTAGGCCTAATTAACAAATTATTAATAGGAATATAACTGTGAAAGCTCAAAATGAGAGAATGCTAAATTTATTGAGGAAAATCCTGGTTGTTTTTGTTTGTTTGCTTTTTTCAATTAATATTGGATTAAGTCAGAATAAAGATTCTACTTTTTTATCCCGTAATACTTTCTATCTTGATGTGGCTTCAAAAGGAGCATATTATTCTTTAAATTATGACCGGATTTTCCGTCAAGGGGATAAACTTAACTATAGTTTCAGAATTGGCTTTTCAATTTTAAAAGATGTAGTTGCATTACCATTAGGTGTAAACTTATTTACGGGGAAAAAAGATAACCATCTTGAATTCAATATTACGGTAATGCCTTATATCGATCAATATAAAAGCTTTTTAAGTAAAAATGATTTATCTGATAAATATTTATATGTAGTTTCAGGAATAGGCTATCGATATCAAAAATGGGGTGGAGGTTTTTTCTTCAAAACAGCATTATCACCCATGCTTATTTTAGATCCTCGCTCTAGTGATTTTTGGAAAATGGATCCTGAAGTTAAGGTTGCTGTAAATATAAGCGCGGGTTGGAGTTTTTAATGAAACACCCATAAAATATATAAAAATGGATACAAAAGAAATAATTGATTTTGTTGGAAATATAGAGTTTTTTGAGACTTTGGATGAAAAAGAATTGGAAGAGTTTTCGGAAAAGTTGATTGTTCAAACATTTAATGCAGGTGTTTTTATATTTAAGGAAACAAAAAAACGAACTTCAGTTAATATACTATATGCAGGAGATGTTGAATTACTAAAAAAAACTCCCCAGCTGGAACAGAGAAGGCTTGCATATTTCTCGATGGGCGATATTATTGGTGAGGGTGCTTTTATTGATGATACACCCCACTCAACTTCAGCCCGAACAGTTACTGCGTGCACTGTGTTTTCTATTGGCAGGGGAGATATTGAAGAGCTTTTTAAAGAAAATCCGGCTTTAGGTTTAAAGATAAGTAAAAGGCTTACAAAAGTAATATCAAAGAGGATGAGAAGCTCAAATACGCGTTTTGTAAGTCTGGGGACGCAATATATCTCTGGTGAAAGAAGGCATGAACACGATCTTTTGGGAGATAAAGAGGTGCCTAATGAGGTGTTTTATGGAATACAGACACTCAGGGCATTAGAGAATTTTGATATAACAGGTGTGCCAATAAATTTTTATAAGGATTTGGTAAAGGGATTTGCATGGGTGAAACAAGCTGCCGCCCGGGCAAACTTCGATTTAGGTTTGTTGGAAGAAGATATGGCTAATGCTATTGATGAAGCATGTTCAAGCATTTTAAATGGTAAATATCACAAGTGTTTTGTGGTAGATATGATACAAGGTGGTGCAGGAACTTCTACAAACATGAATGCTAATGAGGTGATTGCCAATGCTGCTTTACAGAATTTGGGTTATAAAAAAGGGCAGTATGAATATTGCCACCCTAACAATCATGTCAACCTTTCTCAGTCGACTAACGATGCGTACCCAACTGCTATAAAAATTGCCATTATTAAAAGAAATAAAAATCTGGTTAAGGCTTTACTCGATTTAATTGCTGCATTTCATGTAAAAGGAGAAGAGTTTGCGCATATTCTAAAAATGGGGCGGACACAATTACAGGATGCTGTTCCAATGACTTTAGGCCAGGCTTTTGAGGCACATGCCACTACATTGGAAGAAGAAGTTGAACGTCTTACATCAAATGCAAATCTTTTCCTTGAAGTGAATATGGGGGCAACCGCTATTGGAACGGGAATTAATTCAGATCCGGACTATACACGTCGTGTCATTGGTCACCTAAGAGATGTTACGGGTATGGATATTGTTAGTGCACGAAACCTGGTAGAAGCAACGCAGGATACAAGTTCTTTCGTGATGTTTTCTTCGGCAATAAAGCGTTTGGCTATAAAATTATCAAAAATCTCAAATGATTTAAGGCTCCTTTCTTCCGGTCCAAGGGCTGGGTTTAATGAAATAAATTTACCAGCTGTACAACCGGGTTCATCAATTATGCCAGGAAAGGTTAATCCTGTGATTCCTGAAGTGGTTAACCAGATTGCTTTTAAGGTGATTGGCAATGATTTAACTGTATCCTTAGCTGCCGAGGCGGGTCAGCTTGAACTAAATGTTATGGAACCGGTTATTGTACAAAGCATTTTTGAATCAATGGAAATGCTTATTAATGGAATGGAAACACTTAGGAGTAGTTGTGTAATTGGCATTACTGCTAACGAAGAGCATTGCAGGAACCTGGTAATGAATAGTATTGGCATTGTAACGGCTTTAAACCCTGTAATTGGTTATGAAGCTTCTACACAAGTGGCAAAGGAAGCTTCGGAAACAGGTAAAGGGGTTTATGAACTGGTTTTAGAGAAAAAACTCTTGTCAAAAGAAGAAATTGATGAGATTTTAAAACCTGAAAATATGTTAAAACCTCGAAAATTTAATAATAATAAGTAGGCAAAAAAAAGAATAACAATATTTTTTACTGTTTAAATTTTTGTTGTAAAACACCATTAATTTAAGTTGAAATATTTATTAAAATTTATTTCTTTGTAAAACAATTGTTCTTTCATAACTTATTCAAAGTTTATATAAATGGTTATATGAAAAATCAGAAATAATCATACTCGATTGTAAAAGTCGTTTTGTATGAATATTCTGATAATGGTTAAATTTTATGGGAAAAGCTGAAAAAGTATCTGATAGGCTGAAACGTATATCTGTTTCGCAAACACTGGAGATGGCTCGTCGTAGTAGGGAGTTAAGTGAAAAAGGCGTTGATATTATTGACCTGAGTATTGGCCAGCCTGATTTCAAAACACCTTCGCATATTAAAGAAGCTGCTAAAAGGGCGATTGATAATGATTATACATTTTATTCACCTGTTGCAGGGTTCAAAGAACTAAGGCAAGCTATTGTTAATAAGTTAAAAAAAGAAAATGATCTTGACTTTGAGATGAACCAGGTAGTGGTTTCAAATGGGGCAAAGCAGGCACTTGCTAACGTAATTATGAGCCTGGTAAATGAAAATGATGAGATTCTTTTACCTGTTCCTTATTGGGTGAGTTATGGCGAAATAATTAATCTTGCCAATGGGAAAAATGTTTTTTTACCAACAGATGTTGAAGACGATTACAAAGTTACCCCCCAACAAATAAGGAATGCCATTAATGAAAATACAAGGGTTTTTATATTTAGTTCACCATCGAACCCGGCAGGAAGTGTATATTCAAAAGAAGAATTACGTGAAATTGCCGAAGTAATTCGTGAAAATGAGAACTTGTATGTTATATCTGATGAAATTTATGAACATATAAATTTTACCGGCAAACACGAAAGTATTGCCCAGTTTGAATTTATTAAAGATCAGGTAATTGTAATTAATGGCGTTTCGAAAGGTTATGCAATGACCGGTTGGCGAATAGGCTATATGGCAGGACCAAAATGGGTAGCCGATAATTGTATCAAATTACAGGGACAGTATACCTCGGGTGCTTCTTCAATCTCACAAATGGCAGCTCTAGAGGCCATATCGTCAGATGATAATATTTACACTCTGGGGATGAATGCTGCATTTAAACGCAGAAGGGATTTAATTATCGAATTAATTTCAGATCTTAAGGGATTTAGAACTAATATTCCACAAGGTGCTTTCTATGTTTTTCCTAATATCTCAGATTTTTTTGGTAAATCTGATGGCTATATAATGATAAAAAATGCTTCTGACCTGGCTATGTATCTGTTAAATGAGGCACATGTGGCTGTGGTACCAGGAAGTGCTTTTGGTGATCCTGAATGTATTCGTTTTTCTTATGCCACTTCAAGAGAAAAAATAACCATTGCATTTGAAAGAATTAAAAAAGCTCTTGAAGGACTACAGTTGTAGGTTTAGCAACTGGCAAAAGCAAGTACTCAAGTAATGGTCAGTCAATTGGAAGTGTCTATCCATAAAGTCCGGTTTGCCTGTTTAAATCAGTGAGGCTATTATTTCAGAAGCGATAGTGAACTGAAATAATAAAGTCGAACTGATCCCGATTAGCAAAGCGATTGGGATCTTATGGGTTTTATTCCTCGCTCCTTGGGGCGAAATTGATAAAAAGTAATTCCTTTTTTAAGACCACATTCGCTTGCGGTGGGGTAGTTCATTATTGATTTATATTGAAAAATACTCAATAAGCAATATACAATACTCAATAAACAAGTAAAAGAAGTTAAAATAAGTCTTACTTTATTAAAGAACTAATTATTCTTTCCAACCCTTCTATTTTATATATTCAACCTATATTTTCTGAATATGTTATTTAAAATGTGAAAATCATCTACACATTTACGTTAATTTATTGTGCAATATGCTTAGTATCAGGCAATAGTGTTGGTGGTTCGTAATATTTCAAAATATTGCTTATTTAGAATCAATCTTTTTATATATATTTAGGAAGTTAAATTTAAATTTAGAAATCAAAAATATTGAATAATATACTCATTATACTTATAGGCTTCGTGGTAGTTGCTGCGGCTTCAGGAAATATTGCAAAAATATTTCTAAAGTTTAAACTCCCGTTAATAACCGGTTTCTTATTTGTTGGAATTATATCAGGGCCTTATGTTGCTGGTTTAATTACCAAGGAGTCTGCTCATGAGCTTCTATTTTTAAATGATATCTCGCTGGCTTTCATTGCTTTTGCAGCGGGATCAGAACTTTATTTAAAGGAATTGAGGGGGCGGTTTAAAAGTATAAGTTGGATGACTTTCGGACAACTGGTTGTAACTTTTGTTCTTAGTAGTGTTGTGTTATTCTATATTGCTGATTACATTCCTTTTATGAAAGAAATGGATAGGAATGGTAAAATTGCCATATCTATTCTTATAGGTACTATTTTCGTGGCTCGGTCCCCGGCATCTGCCATTGCCATTATAAATGAATTACGTGCCAAAGGTCCTTTTACTCAAACAGCTATTGGTGTTACAGTAATAAAGGATGTACTTGTTATTATATTATTTACTATTTGTTTTTCCATTTCAGGTACATTAATAAGTGGGGCAGAATTCAAATTTACAACAATATTTATTCTTTTTATTGAACTTATATTTTCCATTCTGATGGGTGTTTTTGGGGGAAGAATAATAGCTTTTTTTATGTCTTTTAATTTATATGACTCTTTAAAGACCATTATTGTTTTAGGAATTGGTTGGGGAATTTATGGATTTGCTCATTTTCTGAGTTGGTTAAGTATGAGTAGATTAGGATTTAGTTTTTATGTTGAGCCTCTTTTAATAAGTATTGTAGCAGGTTTTTATACGATTAATTACACAGGGCATCGACAGGAGTTTTTAAAAGTTATTGAAGATGCGGGCCCTTTAATATATATCATGTTTTTTACGCTTACAGGTGCGTCTATTTCATTGGATGTGCTTGAACATTATTGGTTTATTGCAATTGTTTTATTCTCCATCAGGCTTATTACCATGATAATAGGTTCTTTTTTAGGAGCTTCCGCAGCCGACGAGTCTGGCCTTTTTATGCGTATTGGCTGGATGCCATATGTGACGCAGGCAGGTGTTGGATTAGGTCTGGTAACTGTTGTTGCTAAGGCATTCCCTGAGTGGGGAGTGGAGTTTGAAGCTATTTTGATTGCTGTAATCGTTCTTAATCAGTTCTTTGGACCCCCATTTTTTAAATGGTCAATAACCCGAATGGGCGAAAGTCATGCTAAAGCTGAAACACAGGTTTTTGATGGTGTTCATGAGGCATTAATTTTTGGATTAGAAGATCAGTCACTTTCTCTTGCAAAAACACTTCAGGAACATGACTGGAAAGTGAAAATTGCTACAATGAGAGATGATATAAAAAGGAGCCGTTTCCAAAATTATGATATTGTAAATATTAAAAATTATTCATTAGAAACTTTTCATCAATTAGAAGCAACAAAAGCTGAGGCAATTATTGCTATGCAAACAGATATCGAGAATCTTAAAATTTGTGAAATTGCTTATGAACACTGTGGAACAAAAGATTTAATTGTTAGGCTGCATGAGCACAGTAATTTTGAAGAGTTTCAAAAACTGGGAGCATTAATTGTTGAACCTTCAACCTCCATTGTTAATTTATTATTCCATTTTGTACGTTCACCAATTGCAACATCTATATTGTTGGGTATGGAAGGACATAAAGATGCAGTTGATGTAGAAGTAGTTAATCCTGTTATGCAAGGATTGGCACTCAGAGATTTACGTTTACCCACTGATGTTCTCGTTTTATCAGTTAAGCGGGGAGGAAATACAGTTATATCGCATGGATATACCCGTTTAAGGCTTGGTGATCAGGTAACAATCGTGGGGTCAGAAGAAAGTATTAAAAAAGTACAGCTGAAATTTGAATAATTCTTTACTTTTTGTAAAATAAATCCCATGATTTTTATCACATATCTTTATATATAAATATGTATAAGAATTATTAATGACAGATAATCAGTTCATTGTATTCTTTCAGGATATAAGTACCTGAATATACAAAACTCTATTTTGTCTGGTAAAAATTATTTATTTCATTATTTCAAACTAACTTTGCAGCATAATTAATGTTTAAAGTAGTTGAATCATGATTTATCAGCCACAAGAATATAGAATTAAGGATGAACAGATGAAACCGTTTATCGACCCTGATGAGGTTTGGGGTATTATTGAAAATACTGAGCCAACTAAAGAGAGAGTTCGCAAAGTAATTAATAGAGCTTTGAACAAGAATAGGTTAAGCCTTGAGGAAACGGCAGTTTTGATTAATGCGAAAGATCCTGAGTTGATTGATGAAATTAAAGAAGGTGCGCGAACTCTAAAGGAAAAGGTTTATGGACATCGAATAGTACTTTTTGCACCATTGTATATTGGTAATTTATGTACAAATAACTGTGCCTACTGTGGATACAAGGCTTCGAATAAATCAGTAAAACGTGTAACTTTAGACAAAGAGGAAATCATTAATCAGGTAAAAGCCCTGGAAGATACTGGTCAAAAAAGGCTGATTATGGTTTATGGTGAGCACGAAAAATACAGCCCTGAATTTATTGCAGAATCAGTGGAAACTGTTTACAAAGTCAAAAGTGGGAATGGTGAAATTCGAAGGGTTAATATAAATGCGGCCCCTTTGGATATTGAAGGATTTAAAACAGTTAAAAATTCAGAAATTGGTACTTATCAGATTTTCCAGGAAACATATCATCCTGAAATTTATAAAAAAGTTCACCTTTCGGGGAAAAAGCGGGATTATGATTGGCGTTTAACTGCTCTTGATCGTGCTCAGGAAGCAGGTATCGACGATGTTGGTATTGGTGCATTATTTGGGTTGTATGATTGGAGGTTTGAAGTTCTTAGTCTTGTAAGGCATGTGAATCATTTTGAAGCTGTTTATAAAGTAGGTCCCCATACTATCTCATTCCCCAGGATTCAATATGCCTCAGAATTGGATATTGATAAATCACATCTTGTAAGTGATGAGGATTTTACAAAACTAGTAGCTATTTTACGCTTAGCTGTACCCTATACAGGCTTAATTTTAACAGCAAGGGAATCTCCGGAAATCAGGGATGAAATATTACAGTTTGGTGTATCGCAAATTGATGGTGGAACTAATATTGAAATGAAAGGCTACACAAAAAAAAATGGTGAAGAGCAGGATATTGACAAAGAGCAGTTTCTGATTAATGATAATCGATCATTGAACGAAATAATGGATGATTTGATTAAAAACAAGTATATTCCCTCATTTTGTACAGCTTGCTACCGATTAGGAAGAACAGGGGAGCATTTCATGGAATTTTCGGTACCTGGTTTTATTAAAAGGTATTGCACACCCAATGCGATGCTTACTCTAGTTGAATATCTTGAAGATTATGCCCCTGAAGCAACAAAAAAGCGTGGTTATGAATTAATTGAGGAAAAAATGTCTGAAATTGAAGATGAAAAATATGTTGAAAAAGTAAAGAAGCGGATTGAAGATATAAAAGAAGGAAAGAGAGATCTGTATTTTTAGGGAATATTTTAGTAAAAGCTGCTGTCTGGTAATGGTAAAATCATTAGTAAATTAGCAGCTTTTATTTTATCAATAAATTGCACTTTTATCTTTTACTTTGATTCGTAGGTCGGTTATGATTTCTCATTTGTCGAACAAAAAAAGTCTTAAACTGTACTTCTGCCCTATAAAATTTAAGTACTTTCTTTATAGGTAAAACACTTTTGAATTTTACATGATAGATTTTTTCCAATTGTACCTCTTTTACACGCTGATCTATAAGCTCATCAGATAATTTTTCCAATTCTTTGTTTTGAATCTCACCATTTTTCAGTTCTATTTTTTTAATAATTTGCCTTAAGTTTTTTTGTATTTCTGCTTTTTTTTCTTGCAGTTCATTATAATATGGCCAGAATAGCTGAGCCTCTTTAATCGTAAAATTTACATTTTTAGATATAAATGCAACCTTTTGAGTCTCATATTGTTCTCTCCTTTTTTCAGGATTCGGGTTTTGCCCCCATACGTATGAAGAAGTTAAAAACACAAACATGCTTAGCGTAATAATAAAAATGTTTTTCATATTTAGATAGTTTGAGACCTTAGTAATTCTACTAAGGTCGAAATTTATGTTGTTCTAAAAAGCTTCAATAATCAACGATTCATCAATGTCTTCCAGAATTTCGGCTATTTCCTCTTTATTGTATGCAATACTGTGCGTGTCAGAGGTATCAATACCGATAAAAATTTCAATTAACTCTTCCTGGTCAAGATCTTCAAGGAAGTAATTCATTTCTGAAACCGCTATTTCTGCTTGGTTGTTACTCAAATGGCTATTTGAAATACCTTTTTCAAGAAAGAGAAACCAAAGTCCATAGAGAATTAAAAAGCTTGCAGCAATTGAAATATATGGCTTTAAAACCACCAGCTTAGACTTTAAGCCCTTTTTGGAAGTATTCTGTTCAATTTTGTTGCGAATTATCCCTGGTAATTCCTCAAAATACCCGTCAGGTACTTTAAAGAGGTTTTCTTTTTGATATTTTTCGAATTCTTTCAAGTTCCAGATACTTAAGTTACAACTTTTACCAACATTTGCTTAAATTGAATGTTGTCTGTTTTAATGGCGTCTCGATACGAGTTGCGGGTTACAAGTTGCGGGATGTACGTACGAAGTGACCTGTGACATGCAACCCATAGCTTGCTAAGAGCTATGCTTTTCCCCGATGCTAATTGGTTTATTTTGTGTTGTAAATTCATAGATACTTATTTGACATCTATTAAACTAAAAGGTTTAATCGGTCTCAATAAAATCTTTGATTTTTTTTACTGCGTGATGATATGATGCTTTCAATGCTCCTTCAGATGTGTCCAAGATAGCAGACATATCCGAATATTTCATTTCCTCAAAATATTTCATATTGAAAACGATCCGCTGTTTTTCAGGAAGTTTTAGTATTGCCCGTTGAAGTACCAATTGTATCTCATTCCCAGAAAAATACTCATCACTTTCCAGATTTTTAATCAACTCTTTTTCAACATCATGAATAGGTAATAAAAAGTGTTTTTTCTTTTTATGTAAAAAACTTATTGCCTCATTAGTTGCTATTCTATACAGCCAGGTAAAAACCTTAGATTCAGCTCTGAAATTATCCAGTCCTTTCCAGACTTTTATGAAAGTGTTTTGTAAAACATCATCAGCATCATCATGAGAAATTACAATTTTTCTTATATGCCAATACAGCCTTTCCTTATATTCATGAATAATTAAATCAAGCACATGTTCTTTTGCAGCATGTGCTTTAATCATTGATATTATCTTTGAATCAAAACTTTCCGGCATAAATGAATATCTTATCTAAACTCGGTATGATAAATTTTTCATTTCAATTTTTACACTTAAAATACCGAGCTAAGTATATCCGGAGATTAGTGTTGCTTTCTTTCAATAGCTTTTAGGGATGCTTCAACAATATCTTTTGTGTCAAGCTTGTACTTGCTCATCAATTCATCAGATTTTCCACTTTCGCCAAATTCATCATCAACGGCTACCATCTCCATTGGTGCAGGTAGTTTTCTTGACAACAGTTGGGCAATACTATCACCTAATCCACCATTTCTCAGGTGTTCCTCAGCACTAACCACAGCTCCGGTTTTCTTTACTGATTCTATGACTGCATTTTCATCCAAAGGTTTAATGGTATGTATATTTATTATTTCAGCAGAAATACCTTTTTTTGCAAGAATTTCACCTGCTTCAATAGCCTTCCAGACTAAATGGCCTGTAGCAAAGATGCTTACATCGGTGCCTTCGTTCAGCATAACTGCTTTACCAATAACAAATTCCTGGTTTTCAGGAGTGAAGTTTGGAACTTTTGGCCTGCCAAAACGCAAATACACAGGACCTTCAAGCTTTGCTATAGCAAGAGTGGCAGCTTTGGTTTGATTGTAATCGCAAGGGTTAATGACCGTCATATGAGGCAATGTTTTCATCATTCCAATATCTTCCATAATTTGGTGAGATGCCCCATCTTCCCCAAGGGTAATCCCGGCATGCGAAGCACAAATTTTTACATTTTTTTTAGAATAAGCAATGGATGTTCTTATTTGATCATAAGCCCTGCCTGTTGCAAAAACAGCAAATGTGCCTGTAAATGGAATTTTTCCACCAATGGTCATTCCTGCAGCAACCGCCTGCATGTTTGCTTCAGCAATTCCTGTAGAAAAATATCGCTCAGGAAACTCTTTTACAAAAGCATCCATTTTTAACGAACCAATTAAATCTGCACACAGCCCAACAACATTCTCATTTTCCTTAGCCGCTTCAAGCAGTCCAGCCCCAAAACCAGAACGCGTATCTTTTTTTTCAGAATAAGTGTATTTTTTCATTTTATTTTATTGTTAAGATGATTTTTTATTAAAAAGCGGATCCAAAAGTACTTCTTTTATGAACAAAATTCAAATGCTATATTTATTTTCCCCTAAAACTTAACTACAACCGACCGTCCTGAAACAACTTTAAAATCTTTTGTTTTTGAAAGGTTCATTTTTTTTGCAAGGGCTGTACGCCAAATTGCCTTGTAAGTTCCAGGTTGCAGGGTGTATACTTCACGAGTAATACCGTTAAGGTTACATACCCATTCTTGTTTGTTGTTTCTTATTACGTATAAACTACCAAACCCTTTTGCGGGCATATTAAAGTTTACCAAACCGGGTTGAGGAACCTCTATCGTGTTTGTTTTGCTTTGCGTAATTTTAATATTGTTTTTGTAAATTCGTGGCAAAGTCAATAATTCTATATCATAAGTTCCGATAAGGTATTTTTCTTTTTTACCAAATTTTTGTGCAACAAGTGTCTCTTTTTTACCTGCTTGCCTTACAATAAATTTAGTGTTGTCATATTTGTTACCTTTTTGTTGTTTTACCAGAAGATAACCCTGTGGAGCTGGAGCGGAGATGATATTGTGTCTGTTTGGAACGATATGGATATTATCAATAACCGTTTTGGGAATAGTGTGTGCCACAATTTTATAATCTATTTTCGGGTCAAGGTAAATAATATCAGGCTTATTGTTTTCATTTAAGGTATGTATAGCATTAAAAAGTATTTTTCCAGTGCTTTTATCATAAAATGATAAGTTTACATTTGTTTCCGTGGGCTTTTTGGTAATGTCCAGCAGGTTAATTTGTGCTGATGTTTTATTAAATGTTTGTTTAACCACTACTTCGAGCATATCTTCAAATTCATCTTCATTTTGAGCATCGTAGAATTTACCCACGCATTCAAATGCTTTTTTTATTTCTACATCTAAACTTATTCCAATAACATATGGTTTTAGCGTAATGTTTTTCTTTTGTAGGGCAAGGGCAATGGCACAAGGGTCGCCATCACAAGCTTCAATGCCATCGGTAATTAAAACAATCACATTTCTTACGTTTTTTCTCGGGGGGAAATCATTGGCTGACAATTCCAGTGAGTAGGCAATAGGTGTAGTGCCTTTAGGAACGATACTGTTTAGTTTCTCTTTAATTTTTATCGCATTTTTATCTGCAAAAGGAACTTCCAGCTTTGAATCGGTACAAACCTGGGGTGGAAAAGCATATTGGTGTCCATATACCCGCAGGGCTAACTGGGTATTATCTAATTTGTCAAGACTGTCAACTAACTTAATAAGTATTTTACGGGCAATATCTATTTTTTTTCCACTGTCCCATTTACCATTCATGCTGTTTGATGCATCAAAAATGAATAATATCCGGGTTGTTTTAATATCCTTTTTGTATTGAGCAGTACTATTGTTTGTTAAGTTAAGGATGAAAAACAATACAAATAAAAGGATCTTGCTAAAAATTTTCATTTTATTTTTTTGATTTACAACTTAAGCTCAAAATTCAAATAAAAGTAACAAACAATAATTCTTATATGATCTTGGTGTAAATACTTTTATACAAAAAAGCTATGCAACAGGTAGATCATCCCAGATGCATAGCTATAATAAATTTGACGTGTATTTATTTAAAACTTTTTAGATTTTCGCTTATAAATTTACCGATAATTGGCAACTCCTTTTGCTCGCCATTAGCGGCAGCAATAATTCCCATTATTATAAAAACAATAAGAGCAAAAAATATAATTAAACTTAGAAACCAGCCAATAAATGGAATTGCCCCAATAATCATATTTGCAATTCCTACAATAAGTAGCCCAAGCCCTTGTCTAAGGTGAAAAATGTTATATTCAGATTTCTTGTTGTTATAAATAATATATGCAACAATCCATAACAGGCCTAAATAACTAAGAATGCCAATTACTTTGTCATCATTTGCTGAATCATCACCAGCTGTGTTATTCACATTTTGTTCATCCATGTTTTCCATAAAATTAAATATTTAGCAAAGGTTAAAATAATATAATCTCAAAGGTATATTTTTTTTTAAATATTCAAAACATAGATTGTATTAAATGATTTGTTCTGTCTTTATGATATGCATTTCATACAGAGGCTGATTAGTAATCACCTAAGGTTTCTTGCAACTGGCTTAAAGCTTCTTTCATTTGTTCATCATTAGGTGCAGCACCATGCCATTTATGGGTTCCCATCATAAAATCAACTCCCATTCCCATTTCGGTTTTCATGAGTATCATGATAGGTTTTTGATTTCCTGTTTTTTCTTTGGCTTCATTTATGGTGCTAACAATATCTTGCATATTATTGCCATCCATTTGCATTACTTCCCATCCAAAAGCTTCCCATTTTGCTTTTAAATTCCCAAGGTTCATAACTTCATCAATCGGACCATCAATTTGTTTTTGATTATAATCAATAATGGATATTAAATTGTCAATTTTATGATGGGCGGCAAACATGGCAGCTTCCCATATTTGCCCTTCTTGAACTTCCCCATCTCCATGAAGTGAGAAAATCAGTTTTTTATCCTTATTTAGTTTTTTTGATAATGCTGCTCCTGCGGCAATAGACAAACCTTGTCCCAATGAACCTGAAGCCACCCTCACACCAGGAAGTTCCTCCAATGTTGTAGGATGCCCCTGTAGCCTGGAGCCTAAATCACGCAACGTACCCAATTCGCTGGTCTTGAAATAACCTGACCGTGCCAAAACGCTGTACCAAACCGGTGCAATATGTCCGTTTGACAAGAAAAAAACATCTTGATTCTGACCATCCATATCAAAATCTTGAGAGTTATGCTCTAAAATCTCAAAATATAAAGCTACCATTAAATCTGTGCATCCCAATGATCCTCCCGGATGCCCGGAAGCTGAGTGGTTTACCATTCTAATGATGTCGCGCCTTACTTGTGAAGCTGTATTTTCTAGATCCTTTATATTTGCCATAATTTATTTGAATATTTTGTCGCAAAGTTAATTCTATAAAAAGAATATAAAAATATTTTCATCCGTTTATTTTTGATTCTTATTAATGGCCGGATGTAACCGCAAATTAAAAATAATCATTTGCATATATGTAATTGATTTTCTTTAATATGCTTGTCTTATCTGTTTGTTTTTTTGATATTTTAAGCAATCAGATGTAACCGCATGATAAAAAACAATTATTGTTGTGAATGTTGATAACCTTAAGTTCACAGCCCCCCCCAATTTTTTCGGGGAACATAAATAAAGTTATAGAGAGTTTATGAGTAATTATTTTTTATCATGCTTGTTTCAATTATCTTTGACGATTTTCTAATATGTTGATTTACGTGTTGAATAATACATAAGTGTTATAGTTATTAATAAACCTATGGATAAAATAATTAAAATTTTAATATTTATAATTATTGTTTTTAATTTAAACAATGCCAAGGCTCAAGAAAAATTTACCCCTGAGCAGCCAAAACTAATAGTAAATATTGTGGTGGAACAAATGCGTTATGAGTTACTTTTGAGGTATTGGTCAAAGTTCTCGGAAAATGGATTTAAAAAATTGGTGAACGAAGGTGCATTGTGCAAAAATGCTTATTATAATTACCTGATTACAGAATCAGCACCGGGTTATGCAACTATTGTAGCCGGTACTACACCTTCAAATCACGGTATTGTTTCTGATTACTGGTATCAGCGTTTAAAAGGCAAAAAACAGTTCTGTGTTGAAGATAAAAGCCTGACTAATACACTTCCGCATTTTGATAATCATAAATATTCCCCTCACTTGATTGTGGGCTCTACAATTGGTGATGAATTGAGAATATCGAACTACAAACAATCAAAAGTTATTGGTGTTTCTTTAAAAAGTTATGCTTCTGTTTTAAGTTCTGGCCACCTGGCAAATGAGGCGTATTGGTTTGATGACAAAACAGCTTATTGGACAAGCAGTGCATTTTATGTTGATTCATTATACGACTGGGTAAATGAATTTAACAAAAAACAAATAATTGACCTTTACCTTTCAAAAGAGTGGAATACGCTTTTACCTTTAAATAAATATAAAGAGAGCCTTGCAGATAATAATTCTTACGAAGAAGGTTTTAAAAACGGTCAAAAAACATTTCCGTATGACTTAAAAACTCTTTCTGACATATACGGAAGGAAAATTATAAAATACACGCCTTATGGCAATACTTATACAAAAGATTTTGCCATTGCAGCCATTGTTAATGAGAAGTTGGGGAAAGATGATTATCCTGATATGATAAATATAGGCTTTTCTACAACCGCTTATGTTAATGAGTTGTTTGGTATCCGGTCAGTTGAATTAGAAGATGTTTATTTGCGATTGGACAAGGATATTTCTCATTTGTTAAACTTTTTGGATGATTTTATTGGAAAGGAAAAGGTTTTGATTGTATTAACAAGCGATAGGGGAGCATCTGATAATCAGAAGTTTTATGGGGAAATTGGTATGCCAACAGGGAAGTTTAATTCTGATAAATCTATTTCGGTTTTGGAGAGTTACCTGAAAGTAATATATGGTAGGGCGAACTGGGTAAAAGCGTATCATAACCGGCAAATTTATTTAAATCAATTATTAATTGAGAAATCTAAAATTCCTCTTGCTGAGGTTCAATTAAAGGCGGCACAATTTATAAACCAGTTTAAAGGGATTTCTAATGCTACAACGGCAACAATCCTTCAAACCACAGATTTTTCTGAAGGAATTCATGAGAAATTTCAAAATAGTTATAATCTTCAACGCTCGGGTGATATTTTAATTAGCCTTAAACCTGGCTGGATAGAAGTTAATAATCATAAAAAAAGCATAGCCTATTTTAAACAAAGTTCGCCATATAGGTATGATAGACATGTTCCTGTAATTTGGTATGGATGGAAAATTAGTAGCAAAGAAATTCTTAAACCTGTACATATTAGTGATATTGCTCCAACTATTTCGGATTTATTGAATATCGCTTGTCCTACCGGGTCAACCGGAACTCCTATTGAAGGTTTGTTGAATTGAAAAAATAAAATTTGTTTAGATTTCTGGTAAAATGTAAATTGCAAAGCTTTAGTATCTTTACGTCTAAAACCTGGCTATGTTAAAAAACTACTTTATATTTTTATTTGTTATCCATTTGGTTTTTGGATTTATTCAGGTAAATGCACAACAAAACAGGTATTGGGTTTTTTTTAAAGATAAGCATGGAAGTGAATTTACCCCACTTACTTATTTTGATCAGAAAGCAATTGAAAGACGAATTAAATCGGGAATACCTCTTTATGACTCATCTGATTTTCCTGTGAGTAAAATTTACATTGAGAAGATAAGAAGCTTTGTGGAGAATGTTAATGGTCAGACCAGATGGTTTAATGCCACATCAGTTACTGCATCTGCTAAACAAATTAAAATACTGGCTGCTTTTCATTTTGTTGATGATATTCAACCAATTATATTAAGCACTGAGCCCGCAGGAAAAATATTTGACTCAACGCTCACCAAAAACGAAAAAGAACTGCTCGAGATACAGACTTCACGTATGCAGGCTAAATTATTTTCTGATAAAGGTTATACTGGCAAAGGTATACGTATAGCTGTTTTTGATGCAGGATTCCCTTCAGTTGATAAGAATCCGGTTTTTGAGCATCTAAGGAAAAATAAACAGATTATTAAAACATGGGATTTTGCTAAGAATAAGAAAGACGTATACGCACATAATGTGCATGGAACAATGGTTCTGTCTTGTATTGCAGGAAAGGTAAACGGAAAAAATATTGGCTTAGCACCCGATGCTGAATTTTTACTGGCAAGAACCGAAGTAAATGCTGAAATATTCTCGGAGGAAGAAAACTGGCTTCAGGCAGCAGAATGGGCAGATCAAAATGGAGCAGATATTATTAACAGTTCTTTAGCATATACCCATTATCGATATAATACCTATCAGATGGATGGCCATACCAGCCTGGTGGCTAAGGCTGCAAATATGGCTGCGAACAAAGGTATGCTCGTGATTAACTCAATGGGCAATGACGGTGCCCAGGATTGGAAAATTCTTGCCACGCCTGCTGATGCCGATAGTGTAATTAGTGTTGGGGCAATAAGTCCTTATACTAATTTCCATGCGGCATACAGTTCATATGGGCCTACATCTGTATTTAAAACAAAGCCGAATGTTGTTGCAGTAGGTACGGTAATTGTGGCAGCCAAATCGAAATTAAAAAAGGTAAAAGGTACTTCATTTGCTGCACCACTGGTAACAGGTTTTGCTGCATGTGCCTGGCAAAGCAAAGAGTTTTTAACGAATATGCAAATTTTTAACATGATTGAAGAGTCGGGCGACCTCTATCCGTATTATGATTATGCCCATGGTTATGGTGTGCCCCAGGCAAGCTATTTTATTAATGGAATGGATCTAAGTGATGTAAAACAAACTTTTGAATTCATAAAAAAAGAAAATAAATTAATTGTTCAGGTGAATAAAGAATTTATTGGGAAAAAATTTTTAAAAACGAACAACTACCTGTATTATCATATCAAAAACGAAGAAGGGTGCATTGAAAAGTATTGGTTAATAGATGTTTACCAGCAAAAGGCAGTCGTTATTAATTTGGACGAAATAAATGAATATAAGGAAATAACTGTTCATTACAAAGGTTTTACTAATAGTTATATATTAAATGATTAATATGAGGTGCCTTAACTAACACAAACAGCCTGTCTGTTTAAAGACATCATAAATAAGTATGTTAAAATATATTGACAATATTGCTAAATTGTTAATATTCGCTTTTATATTAATTAATAAGAATACGATAAAATTAAACTCAGCTTAAGATTTATGAAACACTTATTAGTAGTTACCATATTATTTATTCAGATTACTGTTTTTTCACAAACTGTTTTATTGCAGGAAGATATTAGTAAACTTGATTTTCAGATGCCTACGAGTGGTCCAAACTATAAACATTTCCATCAATTGTATGTAAATTTCAGTTTTATTATTCCCTCAGAGGATATACAAGGGGTTGAAACAGATTTATGGAAATCAGTAGCTTTTTCGGTTGGATGGCGATATAAGCGAAAGCTTGCTGATTGGTTTGCTGTAGGTACAGCACTTAGTTTTGCAAATGCTTACTTTTCTATAAAACAGAATGAAAACAAACAAGTCCCAAATAATATTCAGCATGCTGAAGAAAAACTAAAACTTAACAATATAAACACGGAACTATTTACCCGTTTAAATTTTGGGAAAAGAGGGAATGTTATTGGTAAGTTTATTGATTTTGGTGGGTATATTGAATACGCTTTTTTAATTAAACACTACTACAGCGATAATTTCGATAAAAACAGTCCTCCATATTATTCTGGTGTAAAAGAAGTGGATCAAAAAGACTTGAGTTTTGTTAAAAAGTTCAACTATGGACTAAAGGCCCGCTTAGGTGTAAACCGATGGGTGATAACTGCAAGCTACAGGTTAAGTGACATATTAACTGATGATTATAAAAATGATGTTGGTGAATATTTTTTCCCACGCTTAGCTGTTGGAGTTGAAATAGGGTTGCATAAATAGGTGATCAATTATTAAACTGTTGAAATGAACCCATCTTTGACCCAATCAAAACTTAACTGGTAATAAAGACAACAATGGAGTAGAAAAGGCAGAACTATATTCAAAACCCATGAACTATCTCTGCCATTTTTAGAATTTTGTCATATTCTTTTTCCAATGCATTGCCTACAACAATAATGTCAGCACCACTTTTACAAGCATTCTCGACTTGCGATTCGTTTTTTAGACCACCACCAATAATTAGTGGGATATCAATATTTTGTTTTACCTGTTTAATCATTTCTGAAGGGACCGGGCTTTCTGCACCACTCCCAGCTTCCAGGTAGATTAGTTTTAAACCCAGGAGTTCTCCGGCAACAGCAGTTGCCACTGCTATATCTACTTTATTTGCAGGAATCGGGAAAGTGTTGCTAATATATTCTACCGAGGTTTGTTTTCCAGAGTCAATCAACATATAGCCGGTTGGCAATACTTCCATATTGCTTTTTTTTAATAGTGGTGCCACCGCCACATGGTTGCCAATTAGCAATTCCGGGTTACGTCCGGAAATTAGGCTTAAAAAAAGAATGGCATCAGCCACTGAGCTGTATTGCAATAAACTTCCGGGGAATAAAACTATCGGAATATTAGAATCTTTTTTAAGTTTTTGGATAAAATAATCAGGATTTTCTGACACAAGACTTCCACCAATTAAGAAAAAATCAACTTTTGCCTTTTCAGCCAGTAAAATAGTTTTACTAATAGCAAGATCATTTGTTTTATCAGGATCAATTAAAGCGGCAATTTTTTTCCCGGTTTTTTGAATTATATTTTGATAAATATTCCCGTTCATCAATATTATAGTTTACAATACTTTTGTTTTTAGCTTTACAGCATCATTAATCATTCAGCTTAAATATTTTATTTGCTAGACTTAACAACCATATATTTATTCCCGTTGGAAGCATCGTAAACAAAATAATTTAAATGAAATACACTTGTTTTTTCCTTTTTCAGATGAGCAATAATTGTTCCTTCTTTTTCAATTTTAAATGGTTCAATTCTAATGTTTTCCTTAAAATCAAGCCCTTTTCTACCATGAATTTTGTAAATTGTTTCTTTAGCACCCCAATATGCATACATGTGTAATAGTTGATTTTTTATATCAATGGCCTTTTGTTCAGTGGGGCTTAAAAATTTGTGTGCTATTTTTGCTACTCTTCCCGATATTTTTTCTACATCAACTCCAGTAGGTTGGTTACTTATCTGAACGGCAACCATTCCATCTGTATGAGAAATGCTAATTTGCCTGTTATCATTACGTAGTGATGGTTTTCCAAATTCATCATAATCAATAATGACTTTTTTTTCAAGTAATTCGTAGGTGAGTAAACGTGTGGCCATCCATTCAATTTGCCTGTTCGGGTTCTTGAACTTCTTTAATTGTACTTTTTCTTCAAGTGGTGCTGAGTCAAAATCTTGCTGAAGCTCTTCCAGTAATTCATTTGTGCACCACATTCCGAAAATACAATCGTCATTTAATAATTTAAGTGATAGTGGCATAATTTCAATCAAATTTGTTTAACTTGCTTATAAAATTGTCTAGGTCTCACATATATTTATATTGTTAAAAACAGTCATTGGACATTCGTTTATTAGTATTTATACTATCAGTTGCTTAGATAGGCTAATTGCAACCAACGCCTTTAAAGATAAAATTAGTTATTTAATATAACATTATTATTAAGTCAGGTCCTTTAATCCTTCCATTCTACTGATTCCATCAAATAAATAATATCTTTTTTAACAAAATTAAATACGGGTGCTAGGGAATCTTTATTCGGGTATACATTAAAATATAAAGCGCCACGTAAAAAATGTTTTGTGCTGTCGGTAACAAAAAACTGATATGGTGATGCTGCATTACCTTTTATTTCATATAATACACCATAAATTTTCTTATCCCTGTTGATAAATGTTTGTTCGTTAATGGCATCGGCTTTAATGGTGTGCTTATACACTAAGGATCGGCTATCTTCAATGTATTTGTTTAAATCACCTTTAATGTTTCTATAGCTAATATGCACTGTGCCTTTCATTTCAGGAAAAACCAGGTTGTACCACCAGGCTTCATCCTTATCAGTAGAATATTTTAACATTTTTGAATATTCCGGAATTTCAAATTTGTAGGGTGCGTCACTTTCAAAGCTTTTATAATTCTTCTCAGGAAAAGTAATCCTGAAGTATCCGCGTGGTTTAGGTGTGTAATTCTCTGAGCAGCCCGCAAGAAAAAAATTAAGTATTAGAAAAAGGAATAAAGTTGTTTTATTTTTAATGTTATTTGTCATCTAATTAATTCAGCTAAATGTTTGAAATTCAAATATATTACCTGTAAAAGGATTTCGTTTTCTTTACAAATCCCCCTAAAGGTTTAAACCGGTTGATATGTTACTTTAATTTGTTTAATTCTTCTCATATCTGATGAAATAACCTTAAAAACAAAATTTTTATAATATACTGCTGCCCCTGCAGCGGGAATTTCGCCTTCCACTTCCAGTATTAAACCAGCCAAAGTATCCGCATCACCTTTAACTTCATCAAATATATTATCTTCTAATTCTAGTATTTTAAAAAAATCATTCAACAGGGTTTTACCTTCAAATACGTAATTATAATCATTAATTTTTTTGTAAAACAAATCGGGTTCATCAAATTCATCACCAATCTCACCTACGATTTCTTCTAATACATCTTCCAATGTGACAATCCCACTTGTTCCACCGTATTCATCAATGACAATTGCCATGTGAATTTTCTTTGATTGAAAATCAAGCAGTAAATCATTAATCTTTTTTGACTCAGGAACAAAATAGGGTGGCCTGAGTAATGACTGCCAGCGAAATGTTGTTTTGTGATAATGAGGCAATAAGTCTTTGATATACAAAATTCCTTTAATATTGTCAAAAGTTTCGGCGAATACAGGAATTCGGGAATAGTTGTGGTTCTTTATATTATCTATTAATTTACTGAAAGATGTTGTTATATCAAAAGCAATCACATCAACCCTTGGTTTCATTATTTCACTGGCATCTATACTGCCATAGCTTATAATTCCTTCCAGAATTTTTTTATTATCCTTTATTTCGTTTTCAGCAAGGTCAATAGCATCTGACAGATCATCCAATGAAATTTCAGGTTTCCTTTTCATTAACCGTTTGTTTACAATAGATGTTGAACGAACCAGAGAAAAACTAATAGGTTTGAATATTACACTTAAAAGACACAGAGGTCTTGACATTAAAAGAGAAAAAGTCTCAGAATATTTAGCCGCATACACTTTAGGGATTATTTCGCCAAAAAGTAATAGTAAAAATGTAACAATTATTATTGTAATTAAAAATGACAACCATGAAGGAGCCCCACTAAAATCAACCATTGAATTCATTAAGTAGGTTGAAAGAATAATGATCCCTACGTTCACAAAATTATTGGTTATTAATATGGTTGCCAGTAAATGTTCAGGTTCCTTTATAAGCTTTAATACTTTAATGCTTTTTTTTGTGTTTTGTGTTTTCAGGTTGTCAAGATTGGCAGGCGACAAAGAAAAAAAAGCAACTTCAGAGCCGGAAACTAATGCAGAACTAATTAATAATATAACAATAATTGTTAGTCCGATTAAGTTTGCCGGTTCCAAGGTGTTAAATGCAATGTTGTTTAAAATGTTAGTACTTAGTACGAACGGAAGTGTTTCCAAAATTTATTTAATTTGTTTACAAAATATATCAGGTATTTTAACCCGTTTAACCAATAAATAATGAAAAATTTAATATTTATGAATTAAACAGCTTAACCTGATAATACAAAATAAGTTTATTTTTTACTAAAAGCCTCATTTTTTACCATTATTTCCTCAACCCTTCTAAGTTTTTCATCAATACTCATATAACCATCTAACCAATAAATCTTTGTATCATTCTTTTCCATTCGTCGAAACCAGGTCATTTGCCTTTTTGAAAATTGATGTATGGCCGTTTCAAGATTTTTGAACATTTCATCGTATGTTAGCTCGTCTAATATGTATTTGGTGATAAATTTATATTCCAGGCCATAATAAATCAAGACATCCTTATCAACCCCTGAATCTAAAAGGTCTTTGACTTCCTCTATCATTCCACCTTTAAGGCGGGATTTTAAACGCTCTGTAATTCTTTTTCTTCTGGAATCCCTGTCGAATTTCACACCGAGAATAAGTGTTTTTATATTTTCCAGACCTGTTTTATTTTCCGGATTTTGTTTGTAAAATTCAGCTATCTCAATAGCTCTTATGGCCCTTTCAATATCAGAAGTGTCTGTAGTATTATGAGTCTCACTATAAAATTTTAAAATATGGCTGAGTTCGTCTAAGTTTTTATTTAATAGTCGCTTTCTTAAATCTTTATTTTCAGGAACTTTTAACAGTTTGTACGCATTTAAAATTGCTTCGAGGTACATGCCGGAACCACCACACATAATTGCTTTTTTGCCATTTGCCTTTAGTTGGTTATAAATCCGGGTAAAATCTGTTTGATATTCAAAAACATTGTATTTATACCCGGGTTCAGCAATATCAATAAGGTGTATCGGAATTTTTTTACCTTGTACTGTATAATCTTCATAATCTTTTCCGGTGCCAATATCCATTCGACGGTACACTTGCCTGGAATCAGCACCAATAATTTCCCTATCCGTAACATAAGCAAGCTGGGCTGCAAACGATGTTTTTCCACCTGCTGTGGCACCAAGTACGGTAATCAGGTCATACTTTTTGGCGAGCTCTTTGATTTTATTCATTATTTAGCAAAAATATAAAGAAATGTTCTGAACTCTTCCATTTTATGCTTCAAAATTGTTAATCTGTTGAGTTTCTCTGTCTGTCTCATTTAGTTTATTCTTCTTCCGAGTGAAAAAAAACAATTTTATATGTACTTTTGGGTTTTGAAAAATCAGCTTTATGAACAAGGCACAAGACTTAGTAATAAAAAATAAAAAAGCACGCTTTCAATACGAAATTCTTGAGGTATTTACTGCGGGATTAGAATTGTATGGAACGGAAATAAAATCCATTCGTTTGGGGAAGGTTAGTCTGGTAGATGCATATTGCCGTTTTATCCCAAACTTGAAAAAACCGGATAAACCTGAACTTTTTATTCAGATGCATATTGCTGAATATGCTTTTGGTAGCTATAATAACCATGAACCACGGAGGGAAAGGAAACTTCTTTTAACGAGAAGGGAACTAAAAAAAATGTCGAGAAAAGTAAAAACCACAGGTTTAACAATTGTCCCTTTAAAGCTTTTTATTAACAAACAAGGATTTGCAAAAATTGATATTGCCCTTGCCCGTGGAAAAAAATCACATGATAAAAGGGAAGATATTAAACAAAAAGATAATAAAAGGGAGCTTGACAGGCTTAGGAAAAAATAAAAAGGTGATCTTATGAAACAATAGTTCGGTGAATTTCTATAAATACCTATATATTAGATTATTAAAAGTTAACAGCAACATAGATTAATAGGTTGGCAATCAGATTTTTGCGGCTTTGCGCGAAACGAAAATTTAACGAAGTGTTGATGAAAAGAACGCTGTGATATACAATTTTAATTAAAAATGTAAAAAGATGCCCAAAATTATAGCTTTGAAAATTTTATTTATCAGTGTATTTGTTTTTCAAACCCTTGGTTTAAATGCGCAAATAGGATTAGCGGTAGCCAAAAATGATAATGGCTCAACCGTTAAATATGCTTTAGAGACCGGTAAGGACATTAATGAAGCTTTAAATAAAGCAGTAAAAATGCTTGAAGATGAGGGGGCAAAGAATGTTTTTAAACTCAAAAGCACTGAAAACACAGGGCATGAATTAAACGAAGGCTTTTATGTCATAATTTTTTCATCGCGAAAGGGAGGTGGAAGGTTTTTCCTGAGTTATGGTCTTGGTGCAAGCAAGATTTCAAAAGAAGATGCCATAAAAAAAGCTGTTGTCCATTTAAAAGAATTTGACTGGGGCTATGAAAATAGTTTTGGCTACAAAATAGCCAAAGAAGGAAAAGTTGAAGACCTTTTTATTGCCAAAGAAGACTAATATGGGTGATGATTACCGTTATGGCTTCAACGGCAAAGAAATGGACGATGATATGCGTGGCGGAATTGGTGCTACCTACGACTATGGCTTTAGGATATATGATAGTAGGATTGCCAAGTTCTTGAGCGTGGACCCTCTTACGAAAGACTACCCGTGGTATACGCCATACCAGTTTGCTGGGAATAAACCGATTTGGGCTATTGATTTGGATGGTTTAGAAGAAATGATTTATACCGTTAGAAGTGATGTCCAAACAGGAATAATTTTGAAATTGGAAGATGCACATAGCCGTTATCAATACGTTAGGGAAGCCCAGGCCAGACCTCTTGTCCATGTAGTGAATCCTGAAAAGCCCTGCTGTGTACCGGGACAACGATAGTTTCCATCGTTGGTATTGAAGATCG
>JBDLJL010000029.1:0-38826 GCA_039714415.1 Bacteroidota bacterium | reverse complement strand
AGTTCCTGTAAGAGTAGTATTTTGGACTGTAGTATATGAATTGCCAGGATCAAAACCTCCTGCTTCAAGTGCATCAGAAGGCACATCAATACAACTATTTGTAAATACATTATAATAGCTTTCAACGCTTTTAGTTGCTGCATCTTCCATCAATGCATCAGTTTCTGCATTTGATGCAATTAGAAAACCTTCCGTATATAACACCTCCCCTGTTTCTTCATTAAAGTTGGATTTAGAATTAGCAAATTCCTCAAGAGAAGCAAAGGGAACACCAACTTCTGGATGTTTATCGGATGGTCCAATAGCCCCCCAGGTGGTTCCATTTTTTGAATATAAATTCCATCCCGTATCTTCATTCCCGATAAGAACTGCTGCATGACCAAGTCCTTTAACGCTATTAGCTGCAGATAAAACAATTATTGAATCTCCGTTTACATCAATGCTAATCATAGGATTATTGGCAGCATATTGATAAGGCGACATGAAAGAATACTTTTCTGCAAACCTATCAACGCTATGAAACCTGCCAATCTGCGCATCATAATACCTCGCCCCATAATAGTACCAATCCAAATTATAAAATTTTTTGGCCGTCGTAATGCTTTGTTTTAAATACCCATAATAAAATCAATGGTTTTGGTATCGGCATCAAGTTCAAGCTTTTTACGAAGGCGGTTGCGGGCAATTTTTACACCGTTTACCGAAATCTCCATTAAAGCGGCAATTTCTTTGTAAGTTAGATTAGTCCTGATTAACAGGCATTGTTTTATTTCGTTTGCGGTAAGTGAACTATGCTCTTTTTTTAACCTGACAAGAAACTCTTTATGTTCAGTATCTAATTTTTTAAGCAAATCTTTGGCTTCCTTTTTAAGGCTGAATACTTTTTCCACTTTGGTGTATATCTCTCTTATTAAGCTAATGTTTTCCGTTTTATCGTTGATTTTTTTGTTGATAAAATTCAATAGCTGCGTAGATACTTCAGACCTTTTTACAAATGATTTGATATCCATTAGGAGGATATTTTCTTTTTCTGTTGAAGCGGTTATTACCGGGCTTTGTGTTTTTTCGATTGTAGGAGGTACTACCGGGGCTTCTTTTTTTTCTTCAACCGGGGGTATTACTTCATCTGTTTTTTCTTTTTTTAATGAATCAAGTTCTTGTTTGTGTAGTTCAACAAACAGGGCAAGGTGTTCCTGGTGGTTTTCATTTCGGTATATTCTCAAAATCAGGTTAATTTCACCCTGAAATAAATTCTCAACCGTGTACAAGCTTTGGAAAAGGCTTTTATCACCTTCAAGATATTCTAAAAAACTATTTAATAAACCGTTGGTCTTATTTTTTTCAAGTAGCTCTTGTATATTACTAATTTCTTCAATTTCGGAAAAAAGTAATTCAATAAGGAATTTGAACTTATTGTTAAATCGCACAATCTTTCCATCCTTATCAAGTATACAAGCAGGCAAACCCAGCGCACTGATGTTTGAATCCCCTGCCTCAGTTTTTTTGTCTGCTAATTTACTTTCAAGCAAAAGACGTTTATCTATTTCTGCTTCCATTTTTTTTTCAGCAGCAGTAACATTTTCTTTGTACTCATCAGAAAGTTGCCAAAGCAACTCTTTATATTCGTTTAATTCATTTTCAACTTCTTCGTACGTAGGCTTATTATCTTCCATATTTGTAAAAAATAAATTGTGGGTTAAATCCTATAACTCAGGTTTATAATAAAAGTGAGACCAAAAAATCATTAAAGCAATTCTTCATATAAACTTATAGACCACAAGCAACTTCCTTGTAAGGTACAGTATAAACTTGTATCATTAAAGGCATCTTGTTTGTCTTTAATGATTCAAAAATAGTCATATTGACTTAATTATCAAAAGAAAAGCGAAAAAATAATTAAAGATTTGCAAACATTGCTTGTTCCTGCCCAGGTAAAGTAGGCTTGTCGTGTTTGGGTATACAATTTGAAAAGAATAAACATCAGATTGAGTTTTAAGAGCTTACATTTAATTCTTTTAGTTCGGGAGTGTTTGCCTACAAAGCCCGTTTGTGTATTTTGTATATAATTATTGGGGGATTAATAAACTGTAAGTAGACCTTTAGCCTGAATAAACGTACTTTAGGAAAAAATGACATAAATTAAATCTTCACCAAACATATGTTAATATTTATAACACAAACAAATATAGTCTTTTATGAATTAATCAGCTTAGAGTAATTCAGACTTTATAGAATAACTCTAATTAGAATCCTTAGCTTTTCCCTATTTTTTTAGGTATCTATTCAGCACTTTATAGATTTCGTTTTTTTGTATGGGTTTTTTAAGGTAATGGTCACAACCTGATTCTAAAATACTTGCTTTTTCATTAGCAAAAGCAAAAGCCGTTTGTGCAATTACCGGTATCTTTGGTTTTAATTTTTTAATTTTGCGTGTAGCTTCATACCCATTCATTTTTGGCATTTTTATGTCCATAAATACCAGGTTAATATCATTACGTTGTCTGATCGTTTCTACTGCCTGTAAACCATTTTTTGCCCATTTTACTTCAGCACCTGTTTTTTTTATAAGGGTTTCAAGCAGTTTATAATTTAAAATTTCATCTTCAGCTATAAGTATTATGTTTCCTTTGAGATCTATACTTTGTTCAATTTCGTTTGGTGCTTTTGCTTGTTGCTCCGGGTTATCAAGTTTTGATTCTTTAAGGGGTATATTGAAAAAGAATTCAGCACCTGAAGTGTATTCCGTATTGAGCCATAATGTACCACCCAGAATTTCAATAAGGCTTTTAGAAATACTTAGACCTAAACCTGTCCCACTCATGTTGATTTTACCAGGATCTTCAAGCTTGCCAAACCTTTTAAAAATAAAACTGTGTTTATCCGCGGGTATACCAACACCATCATCGTTTACAAAGAATTTAAGGTTACCATTTTGAATACGGTAACCAAACACAATTTTCCCCTCTTTCGTAAATTTGATAGAATTATTTAATAAGTTGGAAATAACTTGTTGTAAGCGATAAGGGTCTGTGTCAATGGAAATTCCCTTACCGGGAATCGCCTTTTCAAGATAAAGTTCAATTTCTCCGGGGTGATTTATGGTTATTAATTCTTCGTAGCGATTATAAAGTTGATCTAAAAGTTCATTTATATTAACCGGTATTTTTTCTACCTTCAGTTGTTCTGCTTCAATTTTTGAGATGTCAATTATATCATTAATCAGGTTTAACAGGTTGTCTCCCGACTGAATAATATGATCAAGATATTCAAGTTTCGCTTCATCTTCTATGTCGGGGGTTTTCAACAGGTTGGCAAAACCCAGGATGGAGTTCATAGGTGTACGTATTTCATGGCTCATATTTGCCAGGAATGCTGATTTTAGTTTGTCAGATTCTTCAGCTTTTGCTTTTGCTACTTTAAGCATTTGTTCAATACGTATACGTTCAGTAATATCAAGCCATGTACCAATTATACTAATAGACCCATTGTTGTCATCTTTGAAAACCTGGCTTTGAGCATGCAATATTTTCCTGTTTCCTTTTGCAGAGATAATAGGGAACTCATGCTCACACCTATTGCCTGTTCTATAAGCCTTCAAAAAAGCTCTAAAAATTGCACTTTTTTCTTCCTTTGGGATAAATTGCATAAACCAGTTAACTTTTGCCGGTTTATAATCATCATTTACTTCGAGAATACGGTAAATTTCTTCTGAACAATATATTTGTTTGTTCTCCATATTCAGCTCCCAACTACCAAGTTTCGAAATTTTTTGTGCTTGTTCAAGCATATTTTTATCCCGTTCGCGTAATTGTTCTGCTAATTTCCTTTTGGTAATATCCCTGATAAAAACAAGACGAGACTTTTCGGTGTTTAGTCCTATCGTGCTTATTTTCATCTCAATGTAGCATACGTCGCCATTGGGTTTAAAGAATCTTGATTCATGTAATGGGTCAATTTCCTTGTTTTTTCTACTTAAGAGGTAACTTGCTGTAATTGCCCTGAATTCTCGCTGTCCAATATAATTAGTAATGTTTTTATTTAGAAAATTTTTGGGGTCAGCTCCGAAAATTCGTGCAGCCTGATTATTTGAAAAGATTATATTTTCATTTTGTAGGATAATGATACCGTCATTTCCGCGTTCAACTAATAAACGGTATTTTTCTTTTGCCTCATTTTTTGCTTTTTCAGCCTTTTTTTGTTCTGTAATATCAATTGAAATCCCAAGCGATCCGGTTTCATTTGTTATTGGGTCAGTGAAAGGTATTTTTGTAGTTTTATAGTTTTTCTTATTCCCTTGGGAGTTTGTTAAAATTATATCATCAAGTTCAATTTTTTCTTTGTAATCAATAACTTTTCGGTCTTCTAAAAGAATTCTTTCCAGTTCATCTTTTTGGGAATGTTGTTCACTAATATTAGAATAAACCAGTTCTTTCGTATCGATGTTATAAAAATCAGCACAAGCCTTATTGGCCATTAAAATTTCACCGTCATAATCTTTTAAAAAAATCATGTGTGGTACTAAATCAAGAATCTTTCTTAATCTTTCTTGGTTTTGGATGTACTTTTGTTGCGATGACTTTGAGTTCTCTTCAATGCCTTTATAATCATTATTTTTTGAGAAAGATTCTCCTTTATCTTTTGCCATTTTCCCTCCTTATTCTTTCAAAGGCGCAAAAGTAAAAATATTTTTGATATGCCATGGTCTTGTTAAATATACTTTAAGATTGATAATTGGATAATAGCAGAAATTATGCAACAATGTACTTTTTTGACTATTATTTTAAAAATAATGTTAAATTATTTTATCCAGAATACAATTTATTTTGTAATAATATCATTTACAGAAACTTATATAATAATGGATTCTTTTCATTCTTAATAAAAGAAAATTTGAATGCTATTGCCCTATAATAGAATTTTTAGTAAATTTATAAACTTTATCATTTCAAATTTATAGCAATGCGACAATTAATGGATAATAGAAAATCATTTTTAACAAGGATTACTTCACTGTTAATTTTTGGAGTATTGTTTGTTTATGTTCTGGTAGAGGCAAAGCAGATTCTTTCCCCAATTATGCTTGCCCTGCTGTTTTCCTACTTTATATTTCCCTTTGTTGTTTTTTTTGAAACAAAATTGAGGTTTTCCCGGGTATTAGCTATTCTAACAAGTTTTTTATTATTCGGCATTGTGTTATTTACGGTAGGTAACTTAGTTGTGGTTCAGATTAAAAATTTTACAACTGATTTACCAGCATTAAAAGAACAGGCCAATAGTAATATTGCCGCTTTCCAATATTATATTACAGATAAGTTTGGAGTGGGTATTGATGAACAAAATTTATGGTTGAGAAAAAAAGTGACTGGTTTATTTGAAACCGGAAATAAAACGGCAACAAATATTTTTTTAAGAGCAACATGGGCTATTGAAGCACTAATATTAATCCCCATATTTAGTTTTTTTATGTTAACTTACCGTGAAAGGGGGAAAAATTTCATTTTAATGCTGGTTAAAAGCAGAAATGGGGAACTTACCGAGAACCTATTGCAGCAAATTTCTAAAGTTACCATTAAGTATGTAAGTGGTGTAATGACTGTGGTTGCAATTTTGGCTGTTTCGCATGCTATAGCATTAAGTATAATTGGTGTAAAGTATGCGGTTATCCTTGCTTTATTGGCAGCATCTTTATCTATCATACCTTATTTTGGTACTATGATCAGTCTATTGATCCCCTTATTATTTGCTTCTGTTACACAAGATAATCCATATGTTTTACTATTTATTATTCTCTATTTTTGGGCAATTATCATTATTGACCATAATATTTTAACACCTACAATTGTGGGTGGTAATGTATCCTTAAATCCTTTTATTACCATTCTGGGTATAATTATAGCCGGAACTGTCTGGCAAATTTCAGGGATGATTGTTATTGTACCTACTTTGGCAGTTGCAAAAATTATTTGTGATAATGTTGAAAAACTCAAACCCTGGGGGTATTTGCTTGGAACAGACCCACATAAGCTTCCGGTGGACAGATTGAAAAAATTGTTAAAGCATAAGAAAAAAAGCTGAATCATTAATTAATCTAAATATTATTGTAAGATGGAAAAAAACTATTTATATAAAGCAGTAATTTATGTTTTGTTCGTACCTCTATTTTCAATGAGTGTGCTTTATGCACAAGATGACGACCCTGAATATCAGGAAAGCTGCACATGCATAATGGTTGGTAAAGATGCCAGCACGGATGGTTCAGTAATGACAAGCCATACCTGTGATGCTTATTATCGGACCTGGCTTGAGTTTGTGCCGGCACAGAAATTTGATAAGGATACCACCCATAAAGTATATTCGGGCACTATGCATACTCATACAAAATGGAGTAAAGAAAATGTAAAGGTGAAAGGTGAAATTCCTGAAGTAAAGGAAACATTTGCTTATTTGAATACTGCTTATCCTTGCTTAAATGAAAAACAGCTGGCAATTGGAGAAACAACCATTACCGGTAAAAAGGAGCTTGTAAATGAAAAGGGCATGTTTTTAATAGAGGAGCTGGAACGGGTTGCTTTGCAAAGATGTACAACAGCCAGGCAGGCAATAACTCTTATTGGGCAATTGATTAAAGACCATGGTTATGCCGATTGGGGTGAATGTATTACTATTGCTGACACAAAAGAGGTTTGGCAAATGGAAATTTTTGGTGAAGGGAAGGATAATATTGGAGGTGTTTGGGCTGCACAACGTATACCTGATGATCATGTAGGCGTTGCAGCAAACCTATCAAGAATTGGCGAATTAAAGCTTAAAGATAAAGATCATTTTATGGCCTCGGAAAATGTTAAAAAAGTAGCCAAAAAAATGAAACTATGGGATGGTAAAAAACCATTTGTTTTTTGGAAAGCTTTTAGTGATTACGAAAAATCTTTTACCATTCGTGAATATTTTGTGTTCAACACTGTGGCACCTGGCTTAAACTTAAAGTTTGATGCGGAAGAATTACCTTTTTCTGTGAAACCTGAAAAGAAAGTTGATATTCGTGATGTTTTGGAATTTTTTAGGGCTACTTATGATGGCACAGAATGGGAAATGGTCAAAAACCTGAAGGTAGATGTTAAAAAGAAGGATGAGAATGGAAACGAATATACCGACACCATTATCAGTCCGAGTGCACACCCTTGGATGGCTAGGGAAAAGCGGAAAATGCTTAATGGTATTAAAGAAGATTTGGTGGTGAGGCAAAGGCCTATTGCCGTTCAATATTGTGCTTACTCCTGGATTACTCAACTCAGGGACTGGTTACCTGATGAGGTAGGTGGCCGTTTATGGTTTTCTTTTGATGTTCCCAGGGAAAGCCCGAGGATACCGATTTATGCCGGGAATTTAAATTTACCTAAAAGTTTTGATATATGCGGACAGGATCATTTTAGCAGGGAATCTGCATTATGGGCATTCAGAAGGGCAAACCGGCTGGCTATGGTAAAATGGGGAGTTGGAAAAGAAATAATTGAGCCTGTGGTAGCAGAATTTGAAAACCGTGCTTTTAATGAAATTGATTTTATTGAGAAAAAAGCAATGGAATTACTGAAAAAGGACGAAGAAAATGCCAAAAATGGCATAAAAACCCAACTTTGCCAGGAATTTTTAACCGATTACTCAAATAACTTTGCCCGTTCAGCCATTGATAAGTGGTGGGAGCTTGGTGATGAACTATGGGTTAAGTTCCGGTGGAAATTTTAAAGTAAACAACCATTAAATTATGCGTATCCTGATTTTATTTCTGATTATTTCCTTTAGCATAGCCTGTAATACTAGCCATGACCAAACCATTGCTTTTTTAGATCAGGGGATTCAAGAAAGCAAAGAGTACATCTTACGGCAAAATAGTATGATATATACCGAATTTGCCAAGGCTAAGGAAGAGAATCCCAAACGTGTTATTCCATGGAAAAATAAAGCAGATAGCATTCATGAAAAATATAAATTAATTGAAGCCATTGTAGATACGCTTAAATCACAACTGAAAGCAGAAGAGTCAACAAAGTTTAAAGAAGATGAATTAAACAAAGCAGTATCTGGTTACCATGATTTATTGCAAAATCTTATTACTGATTCGGCAGCGGTTCAATTGATTAACAATCAATTTATTAAAATTACGAAAAATGATATATCAGAAGCAGGCTTAAACTTGCTTTTAAACAAAATTTCAATTTCTACACATTATGCTTTAAAGTATTTGTATGGGCAGATTTACATAAAGGAATTTAGGCTTAATAAGCTATACCCGGTTGTTATTCCAGATAAAACATTATTAAAACCAGACGAATATTATAAAGCTGAAATATTTCTATCGGCTATAGACACAACAATAAACCCAATAATTATTGTAAATAAGGATACACTTGAAGTAATTAATGGAATAGCAATATATAAATCACAGCCCAATGAAGAATTAGGAATAAAAGAATTAAAAGGGCATATTGAATATGAACGGGCAGACGGAATTACCTCAAATTTTCCATTTACAATTAGCTATAAAGTTATTAATCAATGAAAAAGGTTATTCTAAATTTTATGGTTTTGTTAATAATTGTTTTCTTTTCCTGTAATTCTAATGAAAAAAAAAGCATTTTTAAGGAATATATTAATAGTGCAAACACCACAATTAGGTTAATAAACCAGCAGAACAAAACAATTCTTAATGAATTGGAATTAGAAATGCGGGATCTTTTCTATGGAAACCCACCTCGTATAGAGCCTTGGTACAAAAAAATGGAAAATATAAAAAAAGAGGCTGATTTCATAATTCAAAGAATAGACAGTTTTGAAAATATACTTGATAAAAAAAACATACTTACTAAACACGATATATTATCACTAAAATCGGATTTTGAGCGGTTCAGAAAGTTTTCATATATAATAATTGGAAATGACTCAATACTTTACAAGCCTCTTATTGAGTCAATAAATGCTAATCTAAATACTGGAAATTGGAATAAGGTTCCTTGTCTGTCAGGAAACAAAACATCTCTAATTGAAACATTAGCGGTGTTATCAAAGCTTAAAATGGATGTTCGTATTACAGAAACGGATCTAATGATATATATTTACTCACACATAAGTGTATGCAGCTTCCGTTTTTTTAGAGTTGCCCCCATTATCGAACCAAGTACTCAGACGATCTTTAAAGGAAAGCCTTATTTAGCCAATATCTTCTTAGGAATTATGGATACTGTTATTAACCAAACAATTGAAATTGAAGGGACAAAATACCCAATCCGTTATGGAAAAGTCTTTTATAAAGAAAAGGTTAGCTCAAAGGATTTTCAGGTAAGAAGAATAGGGCATATCACTCTATGGAATACTCATATAAGAAAACCTGAAAAAACATCTTTTCAATTAGAATACGAAGTAATTAAATGATTATGCCCCAAATAAACTTCAACCCTTTCCCCTACCTAAAAACTGAAAGGCTTCAATTACGACCTTTGACCATGCAAGATGAAAACGAGATTTTCGCTTTACGATCTGATGAAAGGGTTTTAAAATACCTGAGGCGACCAAAAGCCGAAAGCATTGAAAATGCCCGTGCATTTATTACTAAAATTACCAACGGGCTCAGTCCAAACAAATGGGTATATTGGGCTTTAGAAGAAAAGGAGTCCCGGCAACTTATAGGGACTATTTGCCTTTGGAATATATCAGAATGTAAAACCAGGGCAGATATCGGCTTTGAAACCTTGCCGAATTTTCAAAGAAAAGGGTACACATATGAAGCAATTTTGTTAGTATTGGATTACGGTTTTAAGGAAATGAAGCTCAAAGTTATTGAAGCCAAAGTGAACCCTAAAAACATAAAATCAATTAAACTATTGGAAAAAAGCGGTTTTGTACTTTTTCGAAAAGATGAAAAAATTCTCAACTATAAATTAACGAAACAAAACTATTCGAATTATTGATTGAATGGAAAAGGTAAATGAACCTGATTAACCTTGAAATTCATTTCTTTTGAGCTAAAAACCAGTCATAAAGTTTCGGATTATCATATGTTTCTGTCCATGAGTCATGTTCTAATTCAGGATATACTGTAAATTTCACTTTGATACCCAGTTTTTCATAAGCATCAACCATTTCCTGAGAACGTTCTATAGGCACTATCCGGTCTTTTGCACCGTGAAATACCCAACAAGGGATATTTTTGATGAATTTAACCATTACAGGGTTGCCGCCACCACAAACAGGGGCTATTGCTGCAAAACGATTAGGGTATTTTATGGCAAGGTTCCATGTACCAAAACCACCCATGCTAAAACCAGTAACATAAATTCTGTCTTTATCAATGTAGTATTGCTGTACAATATCTGTAAGTAACTTATCCAAATATTGGTTTGTCCAACATTGCCCTATTGAACATTGTGGGGTAAGAATAAGAAAAGGAAAATCATTACCTTGTTCAACCAATTTAGGTGGTCCATGATTTTTTAGCATTTCAAGATCATTGCCTCGTTCACCTGCCCCGTGCAGGAATAGTAGTAAAGGCCAGTTTTTATAAATTTCCTTATACTTTGCAGGTAAGATTAACAAGTATTTCCCTTCTCTATTTTTTATAGTTTCCATAATAGCTAATTTCGGGAAAATTGGATAAAAATGCAAAGAAATTGCTTTTCAAAAGGCCGAAAAATTAAAATAAAAACCTTATCTTTAAAAATCATAAAATGAAACTGGTGTAGATGACGATCATGAATGAAAAAATAGAAAACGATTAACAATATTACGTCCAAAATTTACCATGATGCAAAATATTTTCAAAAAAATATCTCAATTCGGTATAAAAAACGAGATGGATGAATTTTTGAAGAAGAAGATTATACTTACCAATAAACTGAGTATAATTTTGGCTTCTTTTTATTTTTTTATAGCTGCTTTATTAAGTATCAAATTCCAGTTATTTATTACTTCTGCATTACTATTTTTGTTAGTACTTATTTTAATAAGTATCCCTTTTTTAAATAGAATAAAACATTCAAGTTTCGCTCGCATTCTGTTATCATTAATTTTACCTGTTTTTATTTATGCAGCTTCCATTTATGTAAAAATTTACTTTGAGATAGGTAAAGAAATCGTATTCTATTTTTTACCCAGAACGGCAATGGTTATCTTAATAATTGTTCCATTGTTAGTCTTAGATTTTAGAAAAAAGCTTCAATATTATTTACCTCTGATATTTTATGCTTTTTGTATTTTAATGTATAGCAAAGTTCATGATCTACTGGACATAGGTATTGATAAAGCGGTAATATCAAACGATTCTTATTTTTTAGCTACAGTAATTCCTGTGTTTATTCTTATTGTATTAGTAGCTGCTTTTAATTTAATGCAAAAGCTTAATTATGAATACGAACAAAGTTTACTTAATAAAAATATTGAATTAAAGGAAAGTGAAGAAAAATTCAGGACAATTTTCGAAAATTCACCTTTAGGTTTATTCTATTATAACAACCAAGGGGTTATCATAGATTGTAACAATAATTTTGTAGATATTATTGGTTCTTCAAAAAAAGTTCTCGTTGGTTTGGATATGATAAACCAATTAAGGGATAAAAAACTTATAGTTGAGATACAAAGCTCTTTAATTAAAGGGCATGGCCTTTATAGTGGAGATTATTTATCCGTTACCGGAAACAAGAAGACACCTATACGGGTTGTTTTTGGTGGGATAAGAGATGAAAATAATAAAATATCAGGTGGAATTGGTATTGTAGAAGATATTACCAAGCAAAAACATGCCGAAGATGAAATAAGAGCCACTAATGAAGAACTTACGGCCACAATGGATGCTTTAAAAGAAAGTAATGCCGAACTAAGTATCAGCTTAAGAAAAGCCAGCGAAAACGAAGAGCGTTTTAAAGCATTCTCAGAACAAGCTTCAGAAGGAATTACTGTTGCTGATATGAAAGGGAATTACGTTTTTGTAAACCCTGCATTTTGTATTATGTCAGGATATTCTGAAAAAGAGCTTTTGAAAAAGACTGTTTTTGACATGAAAGCCAAAAATCAAGACCACATAAGTTATTACAATAGTAAATCCAGTATGCAAGGTATACCCATGATCGTATATTTGCAAAAGAAAAATGGCGAGGAATACATAGCTGAGATTGTGGGAACAAAAATAAAAATTGATAATCAGCAACTTTTGATGGGTATTGTCAGAGATATTACCTTACGAAAAAAAGCAGAACAAGAACTAATAATTGCCAAAGAAAAAGCAGAAGAAAGCGACCGTCTTAAAACAGAATTCATACACAATATGTCGCATGAGGTACGTACACCAATGAACGGGATTTTGGGTTTCTCTAAATTGCTTGGCATATCAGGGGTGCTTGGAGATAAAGAGAAGCAGTATATTAACATTATTCAAAATTGTGGTAATCAATTACTGCGAATTATTGATGATATTCTGGAAATATCACAACTTGGTACAAAACAAGTAACTGCTCAAAACGAAAAACTTTGCCTGAATGATTTATTGCTGGAACTATTTTCAATTTTCGATATTAAAGCAAAAAAAAGTAAAACCCCATTATATTTAAAAAAAGGCCTTTCTGACAAGGATAGTACCATTTATACTGATAAATCGAAATTAGATAAAATACTGGGTAATTTATTGGAAAATGCCTTAAAATTCACTAATACCGGATTTATTGAATTTGGTTATTCTCTAATAGAGACGTACGGCCGTACGTCTCTATTAGAGAATAATATCCAATTATACGTAAAAGACACCGGAATTGGTATTGCACCCGAAAAGCAGAAAACAATATTTGAACGTTTTTCGCAAGAAGAAAAAGAAATATCTCAAAAAGTTGGTGGTTTAGGTCTTGGTTTGTCAATAGCTAAGGAAAATGCTGAATTGCTTGGTGGGAATATAAGCGTAAAATCAGAAAAAGGAAAAGGGGCAACTTTTTTAGTTACTATTCCATACAACCCAGTAAACCAGAAACGTGATTAACTAAAACAGATGAAACAAAAACCATATTTTAAAAATAATTTTGATTCTATTAACGAACGAATTTTAAATATTACCAATTTTGTTATTGGTATTGCATTTATTCCTGCGCTTATTTCTTCAATTAGCCGTATTACACAAACGGGGTTTAAATATATATATGGTTTTCATATTTTAATTTTTAGTTCGGTTTGGGTTTTATATTTTCTAAGAAAAGCTGTGAAGCTGCAATATAGAATGTTGGGTTTTATTATCATCTTAATAGCTCTTGCTGTTCCCGGCATACCGGCTTTCGGGATAAAGGGCGAATGGGGGTTGGTGATGCTCCTGTATTCCTTTTTAACAGGTTTGTTTTATGGACGAAAAGCCGGTTTTGTGAGTATTGCTTTCAGTTTCCTATATCTAAGTATCGCCGGTTACCTGTTCCTGCCAAATCATTATAGTAATGGTATGCAGGGCTTTTTAGAATCCGGGGATTTGATTTTTTTTATATTTAGGGCAATCACGATTATTGCATTTTCACTAATCTTTGTATTTTCAATAAGTAAATATCGCGAATATTTTATAGCCACCATAAATGATTTATTTAGAGCCAAGGAAAAAGTAGAAACAAGCGAGGCAAAATTTAAACAATTATCAAACCTTACTTTTGAAGGAATTTTAATACACGATAAAGGGGTGGCTATTGATGTTAACCTTTCGTTTGCAAATATGTTTGGATACTCCCGCGATGAATTACTGGGAAAAAACCTAATAGAACTTTTAATACTTAAGGATGATCGGGGAAAAATATTAGAAAATTTAGTTAATAACTATACAAAACCTTTTCAATTAGAAGGGGTAAGAAAAGACAAAACTATATTTCCCATAGAAATTGAAGGTAAACTTATTAATGGGGAAAAAACACTTCGAGTAAGTGCTGTAAGGGATATAACATTAAGGAAAAAGGCTGAATTCGAATTAGTTCAAAAAAACCAGGAGCTTTTAGTATCCGAGGAAGAAATCAGGGCCTTTAATGAAGAGTTGATGGCTACTACTGATGCTTTAAGGGACAGTAACATCGAACTTGAAATATCTAAAGAAAAAGCTGAGGAAAATGCAAAAGGGTTTAAAAGTTTATTTGAAAACAGCCCTATTTCTCTTTGGGATGCAGATTATTCAGGAATTTTGACCCAATTGGATAAAATACGTAAACTTAATCTTACAGATTACAAAGGGTATTTATCTAATAATCCTCATATTGTTCAGGAATGTTTGTTGAAAATGAAGGTTATTGATGTGAATAAAGCTGCATTGAATATGCTTAAAGCACCGGATAAAGAATCGTTTTTTAGCAATATTGACAAATTACTTAATAAAAAATCTTTTGAGTTTTTTATTGATGAACTAGAGGCTCTTTTGCTTAATGAAAAAGAATTTTCAGGGGAAACAGAGCTTGTAAGGTTTGATGGAAAAGTAATAACTGTTATTTCAAAAGTGTTTATAACAGAAAATACCAAAAAAATAATTACTGCGGTAATAGATATAACAGAACGAAAACTTGCAGAAAAGGAACTCGTGCTTACAAAAGAAAAAGCAGAAGAAAGTGACCAGTTGAAAACTGAATTTTTTAATAATATGTCACATGAAGTTCGAACACCTCTTAATGGTATTTTAGGGTTCTCAAGTATTCTCGACAATCCTGAACTAACTTATGAAAAGCGGAAAAATTATATTAATATCATTCAAAGTAGTAGTGAGCAGTTGTTAAGAATTATAGACGATATTATTGAAATATCCCAACTAGGTACAAAACAAGTAAAAATCAAAAATAAAGAAATCTGTTTAAATCATTTATTACTGGAGCTATTCTCAATTTTTGATATAAAAGCAAAAGAAAATAAAACACCTTTATATTTAAAAAAAGAATTGTCAGACAAGGAAAGCATTGTTCTTACTGATAAATTAAAACTGAATAAAATATTATCCAATTTATTGGAAAATGCATTGAAATTTACGAATCAAGGTTTTATTGAATTTGGTTATTCTCTTGTAGAGACGTACGGCCGTACGTCTCTACAACAATTACAAATATACGTAAAAGACACAGGAATTGGTATTGCACCTGATAAACAACAAATAATATTTGAACGATTTTCTCAAGAAGAAAAAGAGCTTTCACAAAAAGCAGGGGGGCTTGGTCTGGGCCTATCCATTGCAAAAGAAAATGCAGAATTACTAGGTGGAAATATCACGCTAAAATCCGAAAAAGGAAAAGGCACAACCTTTTTTGTTACCATACCTTATAATGCTGTAAATTTAGAAATAGAAAACAGCACATCAGATAACGAAGGAAAAATAGCTACAAAACAAGATAAATACACATTTTTAATTGTTGAAGATGAAGAAGTAAACTATTTGTATCTGGAAACTTTACTTGAGAATGAAATTGAAATAAACTGCACAATTCAACACGCAAAAAACGGAAAAGAAGCAGTTGAAATGTGTAAAGATAACAATGATATTGATTTTGTTTTAATGGATTTAAAAATGCCTGTATTGAACGGGTTTGAAGCCACAAAGCTGATAAAAGAATTCCGTCCTGATTTGACCATAGTAGCCCAAACGGCATATTCGGCAAAAGAAGATATAGAAAAAGCAAAACAGGCGGGTTGCGATGATTTTATTTCAAAACCGATAAGTGCAGAAGATTTTAATGAGATTATTTATAAATATTTGAAAAAATAAACAGATGAAACACTCACTGCTTGTCCCGATTTTCGTGAAGCAACAGCACACAAAAGGATATAAATAAAACATGAGTGTTCCGGTATTTGAAGCATACATTGCTTTAATGCTAACATATTGCATTGAAAAACAACAGCTTAATATAATTTTATACTAATGAAACCCTTATATTTTGTTTTTTTTCTTGTCATTGCCTTTCTAACATACAACATTCAATGTTTTGCCCAAAATGATTCGATAAATTACGACAGTCTTGCGACTTTACCCCTGAAAGATATATTGGAATTAAATGTTAAAGGTGTAAGTAAGTATGAAGAAGCTTCTGAAAAATCACCAGCATCAGTTATTATTATTACGGAAAGTCAGATTAAGGAAAATGCTTATCAGGATTTATCAGATGTGTTAAAAAATGTATTGGCAATTGATATTGTTGATAATGCAAGGGGTTTTGGCGAGTTTTATATTCTTAGGGGGATTGAAGGTAATGATCGGTTTTTGGTGACTATTGACGGTCAAAAAATAAACCCTGTAAGCGGTACTTTTCTTTCTATAGGAAATTCTATTTCAGTAAAATTTGCAGAAAGAATAGAAATAATTTTTGGACCTTCTTCTGTTATGTATGGTGCTGATGCCTTTTCCGGGATTATTAATATTGTATCAAAAGATGTGGAAAATAAATATACTATATCAGCAAATACTGACTATGGTAGTATGAACACCATAAATGGTGAAATTGCAGCTCAATTCAAAATAAATAAAAACTTATCTTTTTCAGGGTATGCGCGTTATTTTCAGTCTGATGGATCTGATTTAGTAGGCCGCGACTCAGTTTACGATATAATTAACCAATATAAATATCCACAAAGAAATAAGTTTGAACAACCTATAAATGATCACACAGTGCTCCTGAAAACAAAATATAAAGACTTTACATTATCATATTTCCGGCAGCATTTTAATGAGGGAAATGCTTTAGGTATGACACTAAACAGCTACATATATAATAGAGAAAATAAATGGGATCTGGATAATAATTTAGTTTGGCTTAATTATCACAATCAAATTGGTGAATTTAGAAACCTTTCTTTTAATATAGCCTTGGTAAATCAAAGTATAAATCCTGAAACACAATTTTATAAATGGTATAGGGGAGAAATATTGGAACAAGATTTCAGTCAATACATGACCGGTTTGGATAATGCACTAAGAGGTGATTTAACTTTTAATACAAGATTGTTAAAACAAAAAAATCTTAAATTAATTGCCGGTATTGAATACGAATTCATAAAAAGTATCCCCCCTTATGCGAACGACCAGGTTTTTGCCCGTCCTGATAAATTTGAAGGCGAAACGGCTGAAATTATTAAAAATGAACTTTGTATAATAGAGAAACGTGTTGCCGGTTTTGCCCAGATATCTTATTCGCCGGTAAAAAAAATGGATGTTGTTTTTGGGGGGCGGTATGATTATTCTATAAGGTACAAAGAAACATTTAATCCACGTATGAGTTTTGTTTACACCCCTTACAAAAATACTGTATTAAAGCTTATGTATGGTACAGCTTTTCAAGCCCCTTCATTATTTTATCAATACGAACAATGGGGTGCAGCTACCGCGGTTATGCTTTCAGCCCATGAAATAAATGCAACAGAACCAGGTTGGAAATTGCAAAATCAAAAAGTAAAAACATCCGAACTTGCAATTAGCCACCGTGTAGGTGATATTATAGTTTTTAATTTGGCTGTCTTTCATAGCCACCTAACAAATTTAATTGAAAGAGTTGTGTATACAGACTCAGCTTATAATAAATATTTTAGTACATCAGATTCAGTATTTTATTCTCCTGGGATTAGAAATGAAGGTGTAGGAAACCAGCATATTAGTGGGGTGGATTTCAAGTCAGAAATTAGTCTTAAAAAGGATTTTTATGCCTATGTTTCCTATTCATATATTGATGCATTTGCTGATAAAGAAACTGGGAAAGAAAACATTCCCCGTATAGCTAAACATAAAACATGGTTTGGTTTAATTTACAGAAATTTATTTAATCATTTAAATATATCAACACAGGCTAAGTGGATTGGAAAAATAAACAATCGCAATGAACTTGCATTTCCATCCGGTAAACAACCGGGTTATTTTAATATGGATATAAGTTTACGGGTTACCAATTTCATTAAACCTCTTATATTTTATGTGAAATTAGAAAACATTTTTAATAATGAATATAATCATGGTGGATTGCTTGACCAGGTGGTTTATTTACCAACCATACCACAAGATGGCTTTACCATTCGGGCAGGTATTGAGTTTATAATAAATAAAAAGTAGAGGTTTGGCAGCAACAGGGAAGATAAATGAAAAAATTAAAATTGATTAAATTTATAAAAATAAAAACTTACTTGATCACAGATTACTAAGAGAATGTTTAAGTTTAGAATATGCAAATTTTCATTAATAAAATAAAAATTTACAGACTGATAATGATTTTGATTTTAATACTACCATTAAAATCTGCAATTTCTCAAGTTTCTTATGAAACGTCAAAAGCATTATTAATTTTTCAATTTGCAAAAAATATTAGCCATCAAAAGGATGAAAAAATCAAAAAATACAAAATTTGCTTTCTGGGTGATGATTTAAAAACATACAGAGAATTAGAAAAAATTATTGCACGTAATACAATAAAAGGAAAGCCAGTAGAATTGTCAAATATTAAAAACATAAATGAAATTGATAAAAAACATCTACTATATGTTGATAAATCTTTGGCAAAAAATATTGAAGAAGTCTGGTCTAAAATTGAAAACAAAAACATCTTGCTGGTTACTGAGCAATGTGCGGATGCTAAATATATAATGTTAAATATTTTATATAGTCCGGAACAGGAAGCAGTTTCTTTTGAGATTAATAAGGCAAATATCATTATTGAAAACTTTTCGTTTAATCCTGAATTGTTGTTGCTTGGTGGTAAAGAGGTAGACATAAGAGGATTATACAGGGATATGAAACAGCTTCTTGAAAAAGAAAAGCTTGAAGTTGACAGATATAAAAACGAGCTCAAAAAACAAACCGAAGAGTTAGTTGTTTTACGAAAACAAGCAGATAGCTTACACAAAAGTATTTTAACCCTGGAAAAGGAAATTTCTGTTAGCGAAAATAACTTGACTTATCTATCAGATAGTGTTAAGGTTCAACAAAATGTTTTTTTAGAAAAACTTTCTCAAATTAAGGATCAGGAAATAAAACTGGGAAATTATAAATTAGAAATCAGAAATAAAGAAAACGAGATAGAAAAAGGAACACTTGAACTTATTAATCTGATTAACGAAAAAAACAAACAACAAGAAATTATTAATAAACAAAAAACTACCCTTTCGGATCAAGAGGAGGTAATCAGCACAAAAAACACACAATTACTTTTTTCTTCTATACTTGCCTTTATGTTTGTTGTACTGGCAATTTCAGTATATTATGCTTTAAATACAAAGAAAAAAGCAAATAGAAAACAGCTTGAAGTAAACCGGAAGTTGGAAAGTCAAAAATTGGTTTTAGAAAAAACATTACAAGAACTTACGGATGCACAGTCCCAACTTATTCAATCAGAGAAAATGGCATCACTTGGGGTGCTCACTGCCGGAATTGCACATGAAATTAATAATCCGGTAAATTATATTAGTTCAGGTCTTGAAGGATTAAAAACGGTGTCTACACAGATTGTTAATATTGTTTTAGAATACCAACAAGATATCAATGGTAACAATCAGGATGAGAATCAGGAAATAGATAAGCAGCACATAGGAGATGAATTAAAAACTTTGTCAGGCGGAATCCAGTCATTAACACAAAATATTCAGAACGGCGTACAACGAACAACGGAAATAATCAAGAGTTTGAATATTTTTTCTCGTATTGATAATGACGAATTAAGCTTAACTGACCTGCACGAAAATATAAATTCAACTATAACATTGCTTCATAATCAATATAAAAACAGAATAGAAATTATTAAAGACTATGGCCAAATTCCTAAAACCTTCTGTTATTCAAGTAAATTGAACCAGGTATTTATGAATGTTTTGTCTAATGCCATTCATGCTATCCCGAAAAAAGGAACAATTGTAATTAGAACTTTTCATCTTGAAAAATCAACAGGGCAAAAAAGTGGCAGTATAAAAATCTCAATTAAAGATAGCGGGACAGGGATTCCAAAAGATATTCAAACTAAAATTTATGAACCCTTTTTCACAACAAAACAGGTAGGGCAAGGTACCGGTTTGGGCTTATCAATTACACATAGTATTATTGAACAACACAACGGAAGTATAGAATATACAAGTGATTCCGAAGGTACTGAATTTGAAATATATATACCAGTAATAGGAAAGAAGACTAATTAAACCAAAAAAAGTGATTTATATAAAAAGTTTAACTTTATGTGCACACATTAATTACTTATTCTAATGATAAACAAAATAAAAGAATCAATACTTTATGTCGATGATGAAAAAGCAAATCTTGATGGTTTCAAATATGCTTTTATGTTAGATTATGATATTGCTGTTGCAGAAAACGCAAAAGATGGTCTTAAAATAATGGGCGAAAAGGACTTTAAGATTGTAATTTCTGATCAAAAAATGCCTGAAACTTCCGGGATCGAATTTCTTAAAGTTGTTAAAGAAAAATATCCTGACACTCTTCGGATTGTCCTGACCGCATATGCTGATATTGAAAATGCAATTGAAGCCATAAATAAGGGGGGGATATACAGGTATCTTTCAAAGCCCTGGGATAAAACAGATTTAAAATTAACCATTGATAATGCACTTGAAGCTTATAATTTAAAAAAGGAAAATAGAGATCTTATCTTAAGATTACAAATTACAAATAAAGAATTAAATGAAAAAATAGTTGAAATAGAAGAAAACGAAGAGGAATTAAAAAAACAGAACGAAGAATACGTTGCATTGAATAATGAATTAAAGGCATCCGAGGAGGAGTATAGAGCAACAAATGAAGAATTAATTGCTACAACTCAGGCATTAGAGGAAAATAACAAAGAATTATTAAAAGCAAAATCAAGGGTAGAAGAAAGTGACCGCTTAAAAACGGAATTTATCAATAATATGTCCCATGAAATTAGAACCCCCATGAACGGAATCCTGGGTTTTTCAAGAATGCTTAATATGCATAGGGATTCAGAAGAAAAACAACAATATTATATCAATATTATTCAAAGCAGTGGCAATCAATTAATGAGGATTATTGACGATATCCTGGAAATATCACGACTTGGCACCAAGCAGGTAGTTGCCCGGAACGAGGAGGTTTGCTTAAATGACTTATTATTAAATTTGTTCTCTGTTTTCGATATAAAAGCGAAAGAAAATAAAACCCCCCTATATTTAAAAAAAGGACTTTCTGATAAAGAGTCTACAATATTTACTGATAAATCAAAATTGAATAAAATATTATCCAATTTATTGGAAAATGCCTTGAAATTTACAAATGACGGGTTTGTTGAGTTTGGTTATTCTCTACAAGAGAATAATATCCAATTATACGTAAAAGACACAGGAATTGGTATTGCTGCCAGCAGCCAGCAAATAATTTTTGAACGATTTTCGCAAGAGGCAAAAGAATTATCAAAAATAGTTGGTGGTTTAGGTCTCGGTTTATCAATTGCAAAAGAAAATGCAGAGTTATTAGGTGGAAAAATAACGATAAAATCTGAAAAAGGAAAAGGCTCTACTTTTTTCATTACTATACCCTACAACCCTGTAAATATTGAACCTAAAATTAGTAAACCTGACAACGGTAAAGTAACAAACAGGGCAGATAAGTATATAATTCTTGTGGTAGAAGACGAAGAGGTAAACTATTTATACCTGGAAACTTTGTTTGTATATGTAATCGATTTGAATTGCACTGTCCTTCATGCTAAAAATGGAAAAGAAGCAGTTGATATGTGCAAAAATAATGCTGAAATCAATTTTGTTTTTATGGATTTAAAAATGCCGGTGATGAATGGCTATGAGGCTAGCAGGCAGATAAGGGAATTTCGACCTGGTTTACCCATTGTAGCACAAACTGCTTACTCTACAAAAGAAGATGAAGAAAAAGCAAAACGGGCAGGTTGCGATGATTTTATTTCCAAACCGATAGACGAAAATAGCATTAAAAAAGTATTGTACAGATATATAAGTCAAAAATGAAGAAGAAACCTACATATCGGGAATTAGAAAATGAAGTTTTAAGGTTGAATTCCGAATTGGGAAAAAAACCGCTTTTGAAAAAACAAAAAGCGGACAAGTTTTTTGAAGCAATGGTAAATTCGCTTAGTGAACCATTGCATATTATTGATAAAGATTACAATATATTATTTATTAATAATGCTTTTATTAAACTATTGAAAGGACTTAGGTTCCCACACGAAATTATCGGAAAAAAAGTATACAAGGCATTTAATATTCCGTTTGAAAAGCCTTTAAATGAATATAAACGAGTTTTTATTTCTGGTAAAGAGCTTGTAACACAGGAAGTAACAAGAATTAAAGAAAATGAAGTTTATACAATTACTACAAAAACACCAATAATTGAAAATGGGGAAGTTGATAAAATTATTACTACAATCAATGATATTACAAAGCAAAAAAAAGCTGAATTGGCCTTAAAAGAAAGTGAAGAAAAATTCAGGGTTATTGTTGAAACAGCAAGTGACTGGATATGGGAAGTTGATATAACAGGAAAATTCACCTACTCTAGTCCTAATATCTACTCAATTTTAGGTTATTCCAAAGAAGAAATTATCGGAAAAACACCCTTTGATTTTATGCCTGAAACTGAAAAAGAAAGAGTTTCAAAAATATTTCATGAAATTGTTAAGCAAAATAAACCAATTGATAAATTAGAAAATATAAATATTCATAAAAATGGTGATTTGCTTGTGTTGCAAACAAGTGCATTACCTTTTTTTGATTCAAATAATAGATTGCTTGGTTATCGTGGAATAGACAGAGATATTACAGACCATAAAAAAGTAGAACAAGCCCTTATAGAAAGAGAAGCACAATTAAGAGAAAGTAATATCACAAAAGATAAGTTTTTCTCGATACTTGCACATGATTTAAAAAGCCCTTTTAATACGATGTTGGGTTTTTCAAACTTGCTTATTAACAATTTTGATAAATATGATTTACAAAAACAAAAACAATTTCTTGACGTTTTAAACCAGGATTTAAAAAATACATATAAATTACTTGAAAATTTACTTTTATGGTCAAGAAGCCAGAGAGGAACCATTGATTTTAATACTAAAAAAGAAAACCTGTATTTATTATCTGTAGAAACTTTAAGCCTGTTAAACCATTTATCTGAAAATAAGTCAATTATATTAATAAACCAGGTGCCAAAGGATATTTATATTAAAGCTGATAAGAATATGCTTTTAACAATTTTACGAAATTTAATATCAAATGCAATAAAATTTACACCCCAAAGTGGTGAAATAACAATATCAGCTGATTCAAAAACCAATAAAAAAAAGCAAAACTATATTGAAATATCTGTAAAAGACAGTGGAGTTGGTATTGCAAAAGAAAACCTTTCAAACTTGTTTAAAATTTCCGAAAATATTTCAACAAAAGGAACCGAAGGTGAAACGGGAACAGGCTTAGGTTTAATTCTTTGCAAAGAGTTTGTTGAAAAACATGGCGGTGAAATATGGGTAGAGAGTGAAGTTGGTATAGGGAGTGAATTTATTTTTTCATTGCCTTTAATGTAAAAATGAATTACAAAAGTTTGAAATAAAAAGCATGAAAAGCAAACCTACTTATCAAGAGTTAGAAGAAGAACTTGAAAGTTATCGTCAAAAATTGGAATTGAAAAAAAGTGAAGAAAAATTCAGGGATCCCTTTGAGAATTCAGGAGATGCAATCTTAATCCTTGAAAATGAAAGATTTGCAGACTGCAATCAGGCAGCAGTTGAAATGCTAATGTATAACACAAAGGCGCAGTTACTGGATATTCACCCATCAAAATTATCCCCTGAAATACAGGCTGATGGAAGAAATTCAATTGAAAAAGCTGATGAAATGATGAAAATTGCCTTGAAAAAAGGTACACACCGATTTGAATGGGATCATGTTAAAAATAATGGTGAAATAATTAATGTTGAGGTGCTATTGACCGTAATTTCTGATGAAGCTAATAAAAGAGTAATCCATTCAGTTTTGCATGACATCACCGACCATAAAAAAACACAACAGGCATTTAAGGAGAGTCAGGCTAAATTCAGCAGTATAGTTGAAAATATTACCGGTGTGTTTTATTCACATACACCTGACCATACTTTTACTTACGTTAGTCCACAGGTTGAGGAAATTCTTGGATATACCCGGCAAGAAGCATTGATTTGTTGGACTGACTTTACTTCAGGTAACCAAATTAATGAAGAAGGGTTTAGGAAAACAGTTGCTGCAATTGAAAGTGGTATAACACAACCACCATATGAGCTGGAAATGGTTCATAAAAATGGTAAAAAGGTAATGGTAGAAGTTCGGGAAAAACCGATAGTGGAAAACGGACAAACAATTTCAATTGTTGGTATTTTTACTGATATTTCTGAACGCAAACAGTCTGAAAAAAAAATAAGGGCTGCAAACAAAGAACTTTTATCTACTACTGATGCTCTAAAAAAGAGTAATGCCGAACTAAAATTAGCTTTAGAAAAAGCTGGAAAAAGCGAAAAGTTGGAAGCAGCCAATAAAAAACTGGTGGAAAACGAACAACATTTAAAGAAACTGAATGAAGAACTTTCAGCAAATGAAGAAGTACTGCATCACTTAAATGAAGAACTTAAAACTTCAAATGAATATGTTGAAAAACAATACGAGCAAATTGAAAATCACAAAAACAGGCTTAGGGCTATTTTAGATAATTCAAACGCTGTTATCTATGTAAAAGATTTACAAGGCAAATATTTAATTATTAATAAGAGATATGAAAACCTGTTTAATATCACAGAAAAAAAGATAATCGGCAAAACAGATTTTGATCTTTTCCCGCGAGAAATTGCAAATAAAATAACTGAAAATGATAAAAAAATACTTAAAGAAAAAAACCCGTTAGAATTTGAAGAAATCATAGAACATGAAGATGGTTTGCACACTTATTTATCAATGAAATTTTTAATTTATAATGATAAAAATAAAGCTTATGCCGTAGGTGGTATATCTACTGATATAACGGAACGAAAAATAGCAGAAGCCAATTTAATGCAAAAAAGTAAAGAATTAAATGCCCTTAACCTGGATTATAAAAAACAAAACCAGGAACTTAGTATTACTAAAGAATTAGCCGAATCTGCCAATGAAGCAAAAAGTCGTTTCCTTGCCAACATGTCCCACGAAATACGCACACCCATGAATGCTATTTTGGGTTTTTCTGAAATACTTGAAAAAAAAATAAAAAATCCTGAGCTTGAACAATATCTATCTGCCATATCTTCAAGTGGGAAAGCTTTAAACTTGCTTATTAGTGACATATTGGATCTTAGTAGGATTGAAGCTGCGAAAATCAGTATTAGTTATTCTGCTGTTGATTTACAAAAGTTTATTGAAGGGATAGTTTTGATATTCACGAAAAAAATTGATGAAAAGGGTCTTGATTTCATAAAAGAAATTGATGCGGCTTTACCTGAATATGTAATAATTGATGAAATCAGGGTAAAACAAATAATTTTTAATTTATTAAACAATGCTGTGAAATTTACATTTTCAGGATATGTGAAACTCAGAATACAACTTCTTAAAAAAACAGAAGCTTTATGTAGTTTACAATTTTCGGTTGCTGATACAGGTATCGGAATTCCTCTGAACCAACAAAAGGTAATATTCAAACCTTTCAGGCAACAAAAAAACCAGTCACATGAAAGTTTTGGCGGTACGGGTCTTGGACTTTCCATAAGTAAAGGGTTGGCTGAAAGAATGGACGGAGAAATATTGCTTAAAAGTGAACCGGATGAAGGTTCTGAGTTTACTTTAACATTAAAAAATGTTGAAATCACGGATGTTTCGAAAATAAAAGCAAAAACAGATTTTCTATCCGGTAAAACAATAATGTTTGAAAAAGCTACTATTCTTATTGCTGAAGATATTAAATTAAACAGGGATTTGTTAATATCTTATATCCGTGATTTTGATTTTAGTATAATCGAAGCAGAAAATGGCCAAATAGCGGTTGACCTGGCAATTAAAAACCTGCCGCAGCTTATACTTATGGATATACGTATGCCTGTTTTAAATGGGCTTGATGCCATCAGGATTTTAAAATCCGATAAAAGGACAAAACATATTCCAATTATAGTAATTACTGCTTCTTCAACCGAAGATGCTAAAAAAGAAATTGAAAAGGTTTGTGATCATTATCTGGGCAAGCCGGTTAGCTCTTATGAATTGATATCAACTATGGGTAAACATTTAAAACATAGTATTAAAGATGATGAAACTAAAGCAGAAACAATTACTAAAATAAAAGTGAAGGGACTTGAAAATATAAATAATCCGGATGAACTGTATAACCTGCTCAAAGAAAACGTAGAACCAAAATGGAATATCATTAAAAATACGTTGATCATAAATGAAATTATCGATTTGGCAGATTACATTATTAAGAATTATAAACATTATAATTACAATAAGCTATTAAATTGGGCATCTGAGTTAAAATCACAAGCACAGGTTTTTGATTTGGATGCAGTTGAGAAAACCATTGATTTGTTTCCTGTACTACTTAAAGAATTATTGGCTCAGTTAAAAAATAGGGCTCTAAAGAATATTTAATAATGAAAAACCAGTACATAAAAAACCCACACACCCTAATACTAATTGTAGATGATGAACCTAAAAATTTGCAGGTTCTTGGTACTATTCTTATGGAACAAAAATATAAGGTGGTAGGGGCAAAAAGCGGTAAAAATGCTTTGAATGCCATAAAACGTACAGTTCCTGATTTAATACTTTTAGATGTTATGATGCCTGAAATGGATGGTTATGAGACATGTACATGTATAAAAGAAAATGAAAACCTTAAAGATGTACCGGTTATTTTTCTGACAGCCAAAGTTGAGCCAGAAGATATAGTAAAGGGTTTTGATGTGGGTGGTGTTGATTATATAACCAAACCATTTAATCATGCTGAACTTTTGGCCAGAATTTCTACCCATTTAGCCTTAAAAAGGAGCAACGATGCATTAAAAAATACAGAACAAGAACTTCGGATAGCTAACACTGCCAAGGACAAGTTTTTTTCAATTATTGCCCACGACCTCAAAAGCCCGTTTAATGCATTGTTTGGTTTTTCTGAATTGTTGTATGAAAATTTTGATGAGTATGATACTGAAGAACAAAAAGAATTTATAAGTCATGTACACCAGGGTTTGAAAAACACATACAAATTACTGGAAGATTTATTGCTTTGGTCACGTGCCCAAAGCGGAACTATTGATTTTAATCCTGAAAAATTAAATCTTTTCATGTTAATTCTGGAAACGATGGGTTTGTTAGGTCAGGCAGCCAGTGAAAAATCAATTGATTTAAAAAATGAAATAGCTGAGAATGTAATTGTTGAAGCTGACAAAAACATGTTAGCAACTATATTACGGAATTTAATTTCGAACGCGATCAAATTCACACCAAAAAATGGGGCAATAACAATCAATGCACGCCTGATGATAATTGAAAAAGCGCAAAGTTATGCCGAAATATCCATAAAAGATAACGGGGTTGGTATTGCAAAAGAAAAACTTTCTCAATTGTTTGAAATATCTAAAAATGTTTCAACAAAAGGCACCGAAAACGAAGACGGAACAGGCTTAGGTTTAATGCTTTGCAAAGAGTTGATTGAAAAGCATACAGGGAAAATTTGGGTAAAAAGTGAAGTAGGTATAGGCAGCGAGTTTATTTTTTCATTACCTTTAGGTAGTCTTTAAAAATCCATTTCTCTGCGTTACACCAAAATTTTAAAACACTCATTTACAAGAGTAAAATCGAGCTTTAAAATTTTGGCAAGCCTTGATAATTGAATTTTTAGAGACCACTTTTAATGTAACGATGTATTTTGGTGTGAACCCACATGTTACTTAATTTGTAAAAAAATGGAAAAGATAGTATGAAAAGCAAGCCAACATACGAGGAATTAGAAAAAGAAAACAAAATTCTTCGCCAGAGAATGGAAGAGACCCTGAAAATTAGTGAAGCAAATTATCAGGATATTTTTCAGACTATAACGATTGGTATTTCCTATACCAATTTGCAAGGCAAAGTATTGGCCACCAATAAGGCACTTGAAAACATTCTCAATATTCCAAACGATGAAATTGTTGGAAAGAACATTGTAAACCTCACAAGAAAATTGTTGACAGTAAAAACAGTAAAAACAACTTTGCCTAAAATTTTAAGCCTTATTGCGGGAAAAGATATAAAACCATTCGTAATTGATTATCAGGATAAAATAATAGAAATATATACGAATTACAGCAAAAAAACAAAACGTATTACCGGAATTGTACGTGATATAACAGGGCAAAAAAAAGCAGAACAGGCTTTGAAAGATAGCGAATCCTATAAAAACGCTCTTTTTCATCGCTCTTTTGCTCCTATGGTCGTTATGGATCGTGATACTTATAAGTTTGTTGATTGTAATGATGCTGCTATAAAGATTTATGGTTATAAAAGCAAAGAAGAAGTTTTAGGCAAAACACCGGCTGATGTATCAACTCATAAACAATACAATGGGGAATTATCTTCAAAGGCTGCAAAAGGTAAGATTGAAATCGCTTTAAAAGATGGTTTTGTGCTTTTTGAATGGCTACATCAAAGACCAAATAAAGATATTTGGGATGCGGAAGTTCACCTGATGAGTATAAAACATAAAGGTAAAGTGTTATTACAGTTTAGTTTGCTAGATATTACCGACCGCAAAAAAGTAGAATGTGCCCTAAAAAATAGTGAAGAGAAACTACGGAATATTTTCGAAAATAGCTCCAATGTGTTCTATTCACATACACCTAATCATGATATTACCTATATTAGTCCACAAGTTAAGGCTGTTTTGGGTTTTACACCTGAAGAAATGTATGTTAAATGGACAGAATCATTATCAGATAACCCAATTAATGAAATTGGGTCTAGATATACGCAAAAGGCTATTGATACAGGTGTTGCACAAGTGCCCTTCGAGATGGAACTGCTTCATAAAAACGGGACTAAAGTTTGGGTTGAGGTGCGTGAAGCGCCAATTGTCGAAAATGGCAAAACAACCTCTATCGTTGGGGCTTTAGTTGATATTACCGACCGCAAAAAAGCGGAACAAGCACTAGTAGATAGTGAATCGTATAAAAATGCCCTTTTTCACCGCTCTAGTATCCCTATGTCTGTTATGGATATTGAAACTTTTAAGTTTGTTGATTGTAATGATGCTGCTATAAAGATTTTTGCTTATAAAAGCAAAGAAGAATTTTTGGGTAAAACCCCGGCTGATGTATCACCTCAAAAACAATACAATGGGGAACTATCATCGTTTGCTGCAAAAGATAAGATTAACAGTGCATTAAAAGATGGATCTGTTCTTTTTGAATGGCAACACCAAAGGCCAAATGGTGATGTTTGGGATGCAGAAGTTCACCTGATGAGCATAAACTATCAAGGTAAAGCATTCTTAAAGTTTAGTTTATTAGATATTACCGATCGAATAAAAGCGGAACATGCTTTGAAAGATAGCGAAGAAAAATATCGCTTACTTATTGAAAATCAATCAGACTTAATTGTAAAATTTGATGCTGAAGGACGTTTCTTATTTGTAAGTAAGCCTTTTTGTAATTTGTTTGGCAAAACGGAACAAGAATTATTAGGCGAGAAACTTATGCCTTTTATTCATGAAGACGATAGACAGTCTGCTGAAAATGTAATGAAAAGATTATATAAACCGCCCTATAAAATATATTATAGACACAGAACAATTATAAATGATGAGTTAAGGTGGTTGTCCTGGATGGATACTGCTGTCTTGAATGATAATAACAGGTTAATAGAAGTTATTGCAGTTGGAAGGGATATTACAGATAAGGTAAAGAGCGAACAAAAAATAATTGAAAGCGAACAAAAATTAAGGGAACTTAATGCTATGAAAGACAAGTTCTTCTCAATTATTGCGCATGACCTGCGAAGCCCTTTTAATACTATGTTGGGATTTTCAAAATTACTGGTAAACAAATTTGATAGTTTTGACTTAAAAAAACAAAAAGAGTTTCTGGGGATTTTAACAAGGGATATAGAGAATACACATAAATTGCTTGAAAATTTACTTCTTTGGGCTCGTACACAAAGTGGGAATATAGATTTTAATCCCGAAAAAGGAAACCTGTATTTATTAACAGGCGAGACTGTTGATCTTTTAAGACAATCGGCAGCAGAGAAAGCGATAATCATAATAAATGAAATTCCGGAAGATATTTACGTAAATGCTGACAAGAACATGTTATTAACTATTCTACGTAATTTGATATCAAATGCAGTAAAATTTACACAAATAGAAGGAAAAGTGTTTATAAATGCAAGATTCAAAAGTGATAAAAACTATATAGAAATATCTGTAAAAGATAGTGGAGTTGGTATGGCAAATGAAAAACAAGCCCAGTTATTTACAATAGATGAAAACATTTCAACAAAAGGGACTAAAGGGGAAAAAGGAACAGGCTTAGGCTTAATTCTTTGTAAAGAATTTGTTGAAAGGCATGGCGGAGAAATTTGGGTCGTAAGTGAGGTAGGTAAAGGGAGTGAGTTTGTTTTTACTTTAAAAACAGATTAAAAATAATCTTTCAACATGGAAAATGGAGATGATCGTTATAAAGAAGCGGAAAAAATTGCTCAACTGGGACACTGGGACTTGGACATTGTTAATAATAAATTGTACTGGTCTGACCAAATTTATAAAATATTTGAATTAGAACCTAAACATTTTGGGGCTAGCTATGAAGCCTTTTTAGAAAATGTTCACCCAGGTGACAGGGATCGGGTTGACAAAGCCTATTCAAATTCACTAAAAAATAAAACGCCTTATGAAATTGAACATAGAATTCTGTTAAAAAATGAAAAGTTAAAATATGTAAGGGAAAAATGCAGAACAGAATATGACAAAGCCGGAAATCCCGTTCGCTCTATTGGGATGGTTTTGGATATTACCCATCAAAAAAAAGTAGAGCTAGCCCTTAAAGAAAGTGAAAAGCAATTGACTCTTGCCAATAAAAATTTACTTGACGAAAGAAATATTTTTATGATAGGAAACGTTGTTGTTTTTAAATGGCAAAACCTGGAGGGATGGCCTGTTGAGTATGTTTCGCAAAATGTAACTAATGTTTTTGGTTATACACCTGATGATTTCATTAATGTAAGAGTGAAATTTTCCGATTTAATTCACAATGAGGATGTTGAAAGAGTCTCTAAGGAGGTTGAGAGAGCAGTTGACAATAATTTAGATTATTTTGACCATAAAGAATACCGAATCATCAATAAATCCGGAGATGTTGTTTGGCTTTACGATTTTACCACAATTCTTAGAAATAAGAAAAATGAAACAACTCATTTTTATGGATATGTGAAAAATGTTACCGACCGCAAAAAAGCCGAAGAAGCATTAAAAGAAAGTGAAATTAAATTGAGAGAAAGCAATAAAACAAAAGATAAGTTTTTCTCAATTATTGGACATGATTTGAGAAGTCCGTTTAATACCATGTTGGGTTTTTCCAGCTTACTTGTTGATAATTTTGATAAATATGATGTACAGAAGCAAAAGAAATTTCTGAGTATTTTAAATAAAGATATACAAAACACCTATAATTTGTTGGAAAATTTGCTTCTTTGGTCGCGTTCTGAACTAGGAATTATTGATTTTGTACCTGAAAAAGAAAACTTATATTTACTATTGGCAGAAACTTTGAATTTGTTAAATCGATCGGCTTTGGACAAATCAATAACATTAATAAATAAAGTATCGGAGGGTGTTTATGTTAAAGCAGATAAGAATATGTTATTAACGATTCTACGGAATTTGATATCAAATGCCATAAAATTTACTGCAAAAAAGGGTCAAATAGCTATAAAAGCACGTTTGGTGGCAGATGAAAACAAGCAAAACATCGTTGAAATATCTGTAAAAGATAGTGGGATTGGTATCACAAAAGAAAAACAGGGGAAATTATTTAAAATATCAGAAGATATTTTAACAAAAGGAACAGAAGATGAAGCAGGAATTGGACTAGGTTTAGTTCTTTGTAAAGAGTTTGTTGAAAAACAGGGTGGTAAAATTTGGGTGGAAAGTGATGAGGGTAAGGGAAGTGAGTTTGTTTTTAACTTGCCTGTGGGTTGATAACATAATATACTGAGTATATGGAAGATCATAACAAATCAAAAGAACAGTTAATTACAGAGCTTCAGCAATTAAGAGAAAAGCTGGAAAAAGTTGAGGATAAGGTAACTTTGCTTTGTCATAACAAAATAATGTCCAATACTAAAGAGCAAATATCCTTTATTGACAAAAATTATTTATATTTTGATGTTAATCAAACCTATTTAAAAACTCACAATTTAAAAAGAGAAGATATTGTGGGTAAGTTTGTAGAAGATGTTTTCGGCAAAGAAATTTTTGTCAGTTATATTAAAGGAAATATTGATAAATGTCTTAAGGGTGAAGTTATCAAATACCAAAAATGGTTCTCCTTTCCAAATGATAAGGAAAGATATATGGATGTTGCTTTTTATCCTTTTTATGACAAAAATAATGCTGTAATTGGTATCATGGCCAGTTCCCATGATATAACCGAGCTTAAGGTAAAAGAAGAATTGCTTTCAGAAAAGGAGCAAAAATTACGTAATATTTTAGAAAACAGTACTAACCTGTTCTATTCGCATACACCAAACCATGTACTTACCTATATGAGCCCACAGGTGATTAATGTTTTGGGGTATACCCCTGAAGAAATAATGATTAAATGGACAGAACTTGCATCTGATAACCCTATTAATGATGTTGGGTTTCAATTAACTCAAAAGGCCATTGATACTGGTATATCACAAGCTCCTTTTGAGCTGGAACTATTTCATAATAATGGGGAAAAGGTTTGGGTTGAGGTTCGTGAAGTGCCGGTTGTTGAAAATGAAAAAACAATTTCTATAGTTGGGGCATTAATTGAAATTACAGATCGCAAAAAAACAGAGAAGCAAATTAAAAGGTTGTCAGTAGCTGTTGAACAAAGTGCCAACACAATTTTTATTACGGACATAGATGGGAATATCGAATATGTCAATCCGAAATTCACAGAATTAACAGGCTACACAAAAAAAGAAGTGCTTGGACAAAATCCGCGAATTTTAAAATCAGGAAAACAGACAAAAGGGTTCTATGACAAATTGTGGAAAACTATTGCTGGCGGAAAAACCTGGAAAGGTGAATTTCATAACAAAACAAAAAATGGTGAATTTTATTGGGAACAAGCTACCATTACACCTATAAAAGGTGATAAAGAAGAGATAATAAACTACCTTGCTGTTAAAGAAGATATTACTGCAAAAAAACAAGCTGAAGAAAAGCTAAAAAAAAGCGAAAAACAATTTAGAGAAAGCAATAAAGCAAAAGATAAATTTTTTTCAATTATTGCACATGACCTTAAAAGTCCATTTAATTCTATGCTTGGCTTTTCACAACTACTGGTTAATAAATTTGATGAATATGATGGGCAAGAGCAAAAAAATTTCCTCGGTATTCTAAACCGGGATATAAAGAATACATATAAGTTACTTGAAAACCTGCTTCTTTGGTCGCGTACCCAAAGTGGAACTGTAGACTTTAATCCCGAAAAAGAAAACCTTTATTTAATAACCTTAGAAACTATTTATCTGTTACATAGAATGGCAGAGGACAAGTCAATAACGTTAATAAATAAAATATCTGAGGACATCTTTGTCACAGCAGATAAAAACATGCTGTTAACGATTTTACGTAATTTGATATCAAATGCCATTAAATTTACACTAAAAGGAGGAAAAGTTTTTGTTAATGCACAGCTTAAAATTGATAAGTATAGACAGAAATATGTAGAAGTATCGGTCAGAGATAGTGGGATTGGTATGTTAAAAGAAAAGCAAGACCAGTTATTCGAAATATCTGAAAACATTTCAACAAAAGGTACTGAAGGTGAAAAAGGTACAGGGCTTGGTTTAATTCTTTGTAAAGAGTTTGTTGAAAAACATGGTGGCAAAATCCAGGTGGAGAGTGAAGTAGGAAAAGGTAGTGAGTTTATTTTTACAATGCCATAAAGATTAATTTGAAATCAAATATTCTGAAAACGAAGAATATACTAACTCCATAAATGATTTGAAAGAAAAATTAATTCGGGATAAGATCCAAGTGGAAAATACGCTTAAAACTTATCTTAATGATTACCCTAAAAGTCTATATAGTTATAGAGCTAAAGGTGAAATCGAAAAAATATAATGAGTGAATGTAAAAAATAGTAATAAAGAAAACTATATTGCATCCAAACTTTACCTCTGTGTTTTTCTATCCATGAACCTTTAGCTCGGCCAATCTAAATGCGTGAAATCCCGACTAAGTTCAGCTAATTATTGGGGTTAAACCTAGCCCCGAGCCTTTTTCGGCGTTTGTTCCGTAAGTGGTTTCATTGAAAGCTTCATCGAAAATTTTATCGATTTGTTCAGCGCTAATTTCTACACCGGTGTCTACATCCGATAGTTTTATATAAGTTTCCGTTTCTTGGGCCTTAATAGTTATTTTGCCGTTTTTTGGTGTAAATTTTATTGCATTAGCAATCAGGCTCCTGACAACAGTTGAAATTAAATTCAAGTATATTAAAAACAGAACTGTTTTGTTTACCAATTAACTCAATAAAAACCATAATTTGTTTCTGGTCGAAACTTGATTCATTTTCTTCAATATTTATTTTAGCAAGGATTTCTTTAATTCCGGTATTGTAAAAATAAATTCACTGCCTTTACCAATTTCACTCTCCACCCAGATTTCGCCACCGTGCTTTTCGACAAATTCTTTACAAAGGATTAAGCCCAGGCCTGTACCTTCTTCTTTCTCTGTTCCTTTGGTTGAAATATTTTCGGATATACTAAATAAGCGGGCTATTTTCTCTTTTGCAATACCAATGCCGCTGTCTTTTACGTATATTTCATATTGAGACAAGGCATGCCCTGATTTTACACCAATTTCTATAGTGCCCCCCCTGGGGGTAAATTTAATACCATTTGATATCAGGTTCCTTAAAATAGTTAGCAACATATTTCTTTCTGCCAAAATAATAGTACCTTCCGGGATTTCATTTGTCAACATTATTGACTTTTCAGCTGCTGTATGCCCTAAAAGCTCAATAGTTTCGCGGGTTAGTAAATAAAGGTTTTCCTTTTCAGGGTTAAAATCAATAGTACCCATTTGGGCACGTGACCAAAGAAGCAGGTTTTCAATTAATTTATAAGTATTATGTATACCCTGGTTTATAACGCCAAAAAACTTTTTCTGTTTTTCAACTGAAAGGTTATCAAATTTATTTGCCAACAAATCTGAAAAGCCAAGCATTGAATTAAAAGGGCTTTTTAGGTCATGCGCAAGTATAGAAAAGAATTTATCTTTAGTTTTATTGTTTTCCCTTAACTTTGCTTCACTGTCTTTTAAAGCCTGTTCGGTTTCTTTTCTCTTGGTAACATCCCTGTCAATACCCCTGTATCCCATAAACTCCCCTTTTGCGTTATAAAAAGGGATACCACTTGTTTCAAGCACAATAAGGTTCCCGTTTTTATGAGTATTTATGTTTTCAACATTATTGATTGTTTTTTTATTGGTAACTATATCATTAAAAATCTCTAAAACTCTTATTTTCTCTTTTTCAGGCATAAAATCAAATGGGTTTTTTCCTATAATTTCTTTTTCAGTATAACCCAAAATTGATAAAACTTTGGGGCTGGAATAAGTATATTTTCCTTCTTTATCTATTTCCCAAATCCAATCGCTTGCTGTTTCTACAATGCCCCTGAACTTTTCTTCACTCTCCTTTAAAGCTCTTTCTGTTTCTTTCCGTTTTGTTATTAACCTGTTATTCCCACGTATTCCCAGTAGTTCACCACTCTCACCATATACATCGCGACAGTTATGGCCTATCCAGTTTGTATCATCCTTTTTTGTAATAATCCTGAACTCAACCGGGTCTCTTTCCCTGTTTTTAATAATACCATGCTTGTGCTTTAAAAGCAGCCTTTTGTCATCAGGATGTATTATTTTCTCCATGAGTTTGTTGTCCTCATAAAACTCGTCGGGCTTATAGCCGGATATTCTTTCCACAGCAGGTGAAACGTAAACAAAATCACCTTCACAATTTGTCCAATATTCCCAATCGTGCGCATAGTCAGCTACAATTCTGTACTTTTCTTCACTTTCTGCAAGTTGGTTGTGTATTTGTTGGCGTTGATTAATTACACCCTGTAGCTTTTTAAATTGTTTTTTCGAATACCATTGAAACAATAAAAGACTTACTGCACCAGCAATAAAAATAAGAATATGAAAAAACAGAATACTTGTTTTTTGTGTGAACGCTGATTCCTGGTAATTTGCACCATTTATTGTAACACTAATACCGCCCCTTATATCGCCTATCTTATATCCTTGTTTATCATGGCATTTTATACACGCATTTTTTATCGGTAAAGCTGCCATGTATCTATATACAGAATCTTCTTCTATATACTCAATAAATTCACTTGTACCTGATTCAAATTTATTCAGTTGAACAGTTTCCCACTTATCAGGTTTGTTTTGTGGCCTTATAGGGTCTAAACTTGTTATATGGAATTTAACCTTGTTTTCCTTTTCTGCAATACTCCCAATTTGCCTGGTCATATATGCAGGGTTCACTTTTGTTAAGGCTATACCTAAGGAATCGATATAAATTTCTCTATTAGGGACATCAAGAAAAGGGTTTGGTTGAGTTTCATCCGTAATAGGTACATATACGCCCCCATGGCCTGCATTCCAGGCTCTTGATGTTTGAACTTGTTTAAAAAAAGATTGTGCCTGCCCTTTAACAATTAAATCCAGGTTTTTTTCTATTACATAGAGATTCCAAATACATGAAATTGCTACAATGATAATCCAGGAAATGATAAGTATAAATGTCCTAATGTTTTTCACTATAATAATTTTGTTAGATCCTTATTTTCAGGTAAGCTCTAAAGTTCAAATTTAATGAATTTTAAATTAAAAGCAGACTCATTTTTTTTTGATTTTTTGCATATTAACATCTAACAAGCGTTCCACATTAAAATAAAGCCCTTCAATACGGTATTGATTTTTTTTAAGTTTTAAATAATCATAATGCCCTGAAACCAGTGATTGTTGACCGCCAAATACGAACCCGGTTATTTCGAGTATAATGTACTCATGCCGTGTATCAATTACGGTCATGGCAGTTTCAATGGAAAGTCCATCACCACTTTTAAATATGGTTTCAATAATTTTGTCAAATTTATACAGCCACTTTTTTGCTTCCGATTCCTTTCTTAGCTTAGAATAGGAAAGATGGGTTATCCAAATCATATCCAGGTCAAAAGGATTTTGCTTTAAAACCGAAGAAGTTATCTTTAAAATGTTTTTATAGTCTGTAGTTGTGGGATTTTGTTTGGCCAGAAGTTTATTTACCTTTTTTTCCTGTTCACTGTTTCGTGCATAAGGTTCATAGGTATCGGTAAATGTGTAACCATAATAAAGATATTTGTAATCAATAATATCCAATGTGGTATCATTGGCTTGATACCGCTTAATTAATTTTTCAAAATTAAAGTTTGAGTTTTTAGCTAAAACCTCCGTTTTGATTTCTTTAAAATCAATTTTTTCAAAATCGGCTGTTACAATTCCGTTGTCTTGAGAAATAATAACACAGCTTGACAACAATAAGATAATAAGCAAATTAACTTTTTTCATGATGTTGAGTTTTATAAAATATCTTAAAGATATTAAGAATTTATAAAAGTGTAAGATAATTTACTTCGGAAATGCTTATTATTGTAGTTGAGGTAAATATAATTATTCAATAGATTAAAAGGATTATTGCTCGTTTTTTTTATCAAATTGTTTACATTTTAAATAAACAGACATATCTGCCTTTTTGATATATTTTACATGACGTTTTGAAAATAGTTTAATAAAGTTTAAATAAACCTCTTCATCAATGCTTTGTACATACCTTTGCAAAAGCTTTTTTACCTCTTTATCCATAACTTCAGTTTAGATAATTCAATGCAAAGCATATGCCAATTTTAACAAATAGTCTGAATTTGAGCAATATAGAAGGTGTTAATGAAAAAAACTCGAATAAATAAAATTTCCCTTTACGGTCTTTCTTTTTGGCATAAAGCACCACAAAGGTTAGAACAACTGACCTCACAAATTACTCCCGCATCCTAATGGTCTGATAATTTGACACAAGAAAATTATTGATATTTATTCATCCGGATTTAATAATGATACTAAATAGGGTTAAAATCGAGTTTAAACAATAAATACATATCTGCGATAACTTGCGTTTATCTGTGGACAATTTTTTCTTCCACAGATATACACAAATGAACGCAGATTTTTTCTTTCTACTATAAGAGTTATAAATAGTTAAATAAATTATCAGGTTCTTTAATAATATTCTGAAATTGGTATCATTTTAAATCCGCAGGGGTCAGTTGTTCTGAAGGTATATCAATTAAGGAAAATTATTCCATAACTAATTTTATTATCATTCCATCAGAACCTGCAGCCCAGCCGTATTTACCACCCGGTTCAAAAATCATAGTGTTGAAACTGCAGGAATCAATCATTGTCCAGTTTTTACCACCATCCAATGATAAGTTACTACCTTCGGTACCAGTTGCTACAACATATTTTGAATGGCTTCCGGGTATAAATGCCACACAGGAATTAAAACCGGAAGGTGGGGTAGTTTCAGCTAATTTCCAGTTTTTTCCACCATCAATAGT
>JBDLJL010000028.1:0-39680 GCA_039714415.1 Bacteroidota bacterium | reverse complement strand
AGGACATTTGTGACTATTTCACTACCATTAGCATGGAGGAATATTTTGTCAGGTTTTATTATGATGTTTGCACGTGGTATGAGTGAATTTGGGGCAGTTGTTATTGTAGCCTATAATCCTATGATAACACCGGTTTTAATTTATGAATATTTTGGTGCCTTTGGTTTGAAATATGCCCGGCCGGTTTCTGTAATTTTTGTTAGCATAAGTTTATTGGTTTTTATTCTTTTACGTTCACTATCAAAAGGCAGAGATGTTGTTAGAGCTTAATAAAATATCAAAAAAGTACAAAGGATTTTCACTAAAGGAGATTAACCTTCAAGTGAAAAAAAGTGAGTATTTTGTGCTTTTGGGGAATTCCGGCTCAGGCAAATCGTTGCTTTTGGAACTTATCGCTGGTATAATTCAGCCTAAAGAAGGAGAAGTTTACCTTAATGGTAATGAAATAACCCATAAATCAATTCAAAAAAGACAAGTTGGTTTGGTTTTTCAGGATTTTGCTCTTTTTCCGCATAAAACTGTTCAAGAAAATATTCTTTATAGTCTTAACAATTCTGGCATTGGAAAAACTGAAAAAAAAACAAAACTGATTGATATTGCTGCATCAATGAATATTCGACATTTGTTGAATCGGATGCCGGGAACATTATCCGGGGGTGAATCTCAAAGAGTGGCTCTAGCCCGTACTTTGGTGAAAAAACCGGCAATTCTTTTGTTAGATGAACCTCTTTCGTCACTTGATGTACAATTAAGAAGTGGTTTGCGGAGTTTACTTAAGGAAATTAATAAAAAGGGGCAAACAATTATTCATGTAACCCATGATTATGATGAAGCAATAGCTCTGGGGAGTAAAGTCGCAGTCATTGATAATGGAAGAATTATACAATCTGGAACAATTCAGGAGGTTTTTAAAAACCCTAAATCAGAATTTGTTGCCAATTTTGTGGGTGTAAAAAACTTTTTTAAATCAAAATTGTATCGAACTAATGGAAAAACATTTGCAAAAGTGGATAGGGAAACAGATATATGTTTATTATCTGATAAAGAAGAAGGTGAAGGTTATGTAATGATTCGTGATGAAGATATTCTAATTTATGATAGACAGCCGGAATCAAGTGCAATGAATAATTTTGAAGGTTTTGTTAAAGAAGCGATACCTGCTCGTCTTGGAATGGAAATAGCCATTCATACTTCATTGCTGTTTAGGGTGTTGGTAACACGTGAATCTTATGAACGTATGAAATTAGAACAGGGAAAAAAAGTTTGGATTTCTTTTAAAGCTTCGGCAGTAAGATTTTTGAAAACATAGAAAAATAGGATGAAAAACAAATGTTAGTATACAGTTCTAAGGCGTTGTGAAATAATAAGTCGGTCAAAGCAGGCGAAGTTATTTTGTGCAATAACAAGGCAAAAAACGTAGGCATAGCAGGGTTCTGTCGAGGCTTTTTAACGAGGTTAGTGTGCAAAAGAACAAGCCTGAATGATTGAGTTATTGTTTTACAATGCCTAAGCAGTAAAAAAGTTGCTGACAAAATTAATTTAAAAACTTTGCGTCTTTGCGTGAAATTATTTTTTGTAGTTTTAATTTTATATGGTCAAACAAAGTAAAATATTACTGATAGGCGGTGCAACACGAAATGTAGGTAAAACAAACTTTTCTTGTGCAGTAATTGAAGAGTTTAGCAAGATATATTCAATAATCGGCTTAAAAATAAAAACTTTATACGAAGGTGATAACTTTTTTCATGGTAAAGACCGAAACCCGTTAAAAGGTGATTATCGAATCATAGAAGAATTTGATAGTAGTGGTGATGAAGATACTATGCGCATGCTAAAAGCTGGAGCAAAGCAGGTGTATAGAATAAAAGTGAAAAGTGAATTTATTGAAAATGCTTTTGATAATTTTCTTCAACAAATCCCTGAAGGGAGTTTCATTCTGTGTGAATCAAATAGTTTGCGAAAAGTAATAAAGCCGGATGTTTTTTTATTAATCAAGCATAAAAACTCAAACGAAATAAAACCAAGTGCAAAAGAATTAGAACCATTAGCCGATAAAATAATTTTAACAGATGGAGAAAAACATGATTTTAATATTGAAAATATTGGTATCGAAAATGGAAAGTGGCTTTTGAAAAGATAAAAGACAAAAGGGAAAACGATAAAAGTATTAATGATGTGAAAATTTGGAGATTAGAAGATGTGGCACTTTGACTTAAATTCGACTATGCACTGTAACCGTGCTCAGTTACCAATTTGAGGATGTTAAAAGAATTCTTCTTATGTGAACTTATGTGCCTTATGTGGTTAAAAGAAAAATTATAAAAAAATACTTAGTGTTTCTAAGTGTTCTAAGTGGTAAAAAAACAAATATATGATAAAATTTGAAGAAGCTTATAAAATAGTAATTGATGCTGCCCGGACAATCGGGACAGAGCAAATTGATTACAATAACAGTTTGAACAGGGTTTTGGCTGAAGATGTAAAGTCTGATATGGATATGCCGCCTTTTGACAAATCTGCTGTGGATGGGTATGCTTGTAAGGCAGAAGATTTAAAAAATGAATTAACATTAATTGAAATAATTGCAGCAGGTACAATTCCTACTAAAGGAATTTCTGTAAATGAGTGTTCAAAAATAATGACCGGTGCAATGCTCCCAAAGGGTGCAGATACAGTTATTATGGTTGAAGATACAGAAATACAGGAAAACAAAAAAGTTAAGTTCCTAAAAGATAATTCAAAGTCAAATATTGCCTATAAGGCGGAAGATATCAAAGAAGGAGATATCGTGTTAAAAAAAGGAACATTAATAAAATCCCATCATATTGCTGTTCTGGCAGAAGTAGGAAAAACGACAATTGAAGTATCCAAACAGCCCAAAGTTGCTGTAATCCCTACTGGTGACGAGTTGGTTGAACCTGAAATAAAACCTAAAGATACTCAAATTAGGAATAGTAATGGGGCACAAATGGTTGCCCAGCTTAAAGAAATAAATATTCCGGTTAGTTATATCGGAATTGCAAGGGATACAGAAAACGATACCTTCAACAAAATAAAAAAAGCAATTGAAGAGCATGATATAATTTTGCTTTCCGGTGGGGTTTCTATGGGTGATTTTGATATTGTTCCGAAAATTGTAGAAAATTTCGGATTTGAAATTTTATTTCACAATGTTGCTGTGCAGCCTGGTAAACCTACTCTTTTTACAAGAAAAGCAAATAAGTTTATTTTTGGCCTGCCAGGAAACCCTATTTCTTCTTTTATGCAACTGAACCTACTTGTTAAGCCATTTATTTATAAATCAATGGAGTATGACTACATGCCAAAGAACATTAAAATGCCAATAGGGAAAGACTATAATCGAAAAAATGCAAAAAGAATGTCTTGGATCCCTGTAATCTTATCAGAGGAGGCAACTGTTTTGCCAATTGAATATCACGGTTCTGCACATTTAAATTCAATAGCTTATGCCGATGGGTTTATTTCTGTACCACTTGGAGTTTATACCTTAAAAAAAGGAGAGATTGTACATGTACGACAAATATAACAGAAGAATTAATTACATGCGCATTTCGGTTACCGACCGTTGTAACCTGCGTTGTGTATACTGTATGCCTGCCGAGGGGATAAAATTAATACCTCATGAAGAAATCCTGAATTTTGATGAAATTTTTGATGTCGCAAAAACGGCTGTTTCAATGGGGGTGGATAAAATCAGGATTACTGGTGGGGAACCTTTGGTGCGGAAGGATATCGTGGAATTGGTTAGGATGATTGCTTCACTGGATGGGGTGAAAGATTTGGGTATGACTACTAATGGGATTTTCCTTTCAAAATATGCGCAACAATTAGCTGATGCCGGTTTGCACAGGGTGAATATAAGTTTGGACACAATGGATCCTGAAAAATACAAAAAAGTTACCCGACTAGGTGATATAAACCATGTGTTTAAAGGGATTGAAGCAGCCAGGAAAGCAGGTTTAACCCCGGTAAAAATTAATTGTGTTATCCAGGAATCGCAAATGGAACCTGATGCACAGGCAGTAGCAAGTTTTTGTCATAAAAATGATTTGCAAGTACGTTTTATCCGTGAAATGGATTTGGAAACCGGGCAGTTTTGGCCGGTACAAGGTGGTGATGGTGGTGAATGTAAAATATGTAACCGTTTGCGATTAACCAGTAATGGCAAAATCCGTCCATGCCTATTCAGTGATTTAGAATATGATGTGCGTAAACTGGGTGCTGAAAAAGCAATAATGCTTGCCGTGGGTAATAAACCCAGGACAGGGACCATAAGTAAAGTCGCAAAATTCAGTAATGTGGGGGGGTAGTAGAACATCTTCCCTAAGCTGTTTGTAAAGATTGATATGCTATTAATAATTTCAATGCAAGTAAAAAAATAATTAAATATAAACAGATGAAATTACATAGTGTACTTTTTCTAATTATAGTATTTTTGTTTACTGCCAATATAAATGGTCAACAAGAATATAGAAGGTTCTTTGAAAAAGGGAAAAAGTATTTTGAGGAAAACAAGTTTTCAAAATCAATAAAAATGTTAAATAAAGCTATTGTAATAGCGCCAAATGTAAGTGGGCTGTATTGCGAACGAGGAAGAGCATTTTGTGAAATTGGCGATACAATTTCGTCTATAGCTGATTTTGATAAATCTATACAATTAGATGGGAGCTATCATAACGGGACATCATTTTTTTTAAAAGCGAAAGTCCAATTTCATGAGAAAAATGATTATGATTCTGCAGTTTTCTACTACAAAAAAGCTATTATTTTTGATAACTTCAAAGCATACAATAATTATGGTAATATCTTGGATAAACTAGGACATTCTGATAGTGCTATTTATTGTTATACAAAAGCTATAGAATTGAAAGATTCTTATTCACATGCATATTATAATAGAGGAACTGTATTAATGGCTATAAAAAAATATGAGGATGCTATTTCAGATTTTGACAAAGCTATATTCATAGATAGCAGTTTTACGGAAGCTTATCAGAATAGGGCACTTTGTTATGAAAATGTAAACGAATATTTTAAAGCAATTCGTGATTATAATAAGGCATTAGAATTAGATCCTAAAAAGTATGATGTTTATACAAATAAGGGAGTATGTAAAGGCAAATCAGGTGATTTAGATGCAGCAATTGTTTGTTTTAATATGTCAATTCAGATAATGCCTCATAATCCGTCTGCCTATTCGAATAGAGGCTTTGCAAAATCTTTAAAAGGGTTATATAATGATGCTCTTTTAGATTATGATTTGGCTATTGACCAAGACCCACAATCCTCAAACTTTTTTTACAACAGGGGTGTGTGTCATAAAAATTTGGAAAATTTTAATTATGCGATAAAAGATTTAACACAATCAATAGAATTAAATAATAAAGATGGTGTGGTCTTTTATGCCAGGGCACAAGTATATTTAAAGATAAATAAAAATAGGGAAGCATGTTTAGATTTGGAAAAAGCAATACATTTAAACTATAATCAGGCAAAAGGTTTATATGAAATAAATTGCAAATAACTCATAATTTAACTTTATAAAAATAGAATAACAATTAATGAACGAACTAACACATATTGATAAAGAAGGCAAAGCCCGTATGGTTGATGTTGGGCATAAACCACCGCAATTGCGTGTTGCCAAAGCAGAAGGTCATATTACTTTACATCCGGATACCATCAGTTTGATAGAGGAAAACAATATGAAAAAAGGTGATGTGCTAACCATCGCTGAAATTGCAGGAATACAGGGCGCAAAAAAAACAAGCGAATTAATACCTTTATGCCACCCTTTGCAATTAACCAAAGTAAAAGTAAAAGCTCAATTAGACGAAACCGGTGTAAAAATTTTTTCTGAAACAAAATGCATCGGGCAAACCGGCGTGGAAATGGAAGCACTAACAGGTGTGTCTGTAGCCTTGTTAACCATTTATGACATGTGCAAGGCAGTGGATAAAAATATGATTATTGATGATACCCGTTTGATAGAAAAGACAAAAATGAATATTTAATAAAATAGTCAGGGCAATCGGGTTTAAGAATTATAGAACGGTTTTATGATTTATACTAAGACGTTTTTAAGTCCTATCTGACATTCAAAAGTCAGGGAAAGACTTCAAAACGTCCCATTGGACTTTTGAACGTCATTTTAAACGCAATCGCCCTGATAAAATAGTGGGGTTTTTGTATCTTTGTGTAAAAAGCAATATAAATATGAATACAATAACAATTCCTGAAGCGGAATATTTCAATATGCAAAAAAAAATAGAGGAATTACAGGCAAAAATATCCCTTTTGCAAGATGATAAATTTATGAATAAATTAATGATTGCATATAAATATTTTGTTATTCAAGCAAAGAATATTCCAAGTAGCCAGGTTTCTCTTAAAAGAGGAAGTGCAAAGGATATAATAACGTATGTTGCAGAAGATTTTACTGCACCATTAGAGGATTTTAATAATTATATGTAATATGAATTTATTGATTGATACGCATATTCTGCTTTGGCATTTAACAGATAATAAACAATTTAATAAGTCTGATATTGTGATTTTATAAATATCTTGCTACAATTAAAAGTGAAAATAATTTATACCACCTTAAGAATCGTATTAAAAAGTTTCTTATATCTTGGTATTGGAATCCTTTTGTATCTTTTCATGGCAATTTTATTTACTTTAATTCCTGTTAATTCAAGTTTCAAAGAATCAAAAGAGGGCACAGAAATATTTATAAATACAAATGGTGTTCACACAAACATTATTTTGCCAACAAAAACAAATGATTTTGATTGGAATCGATTTCTGAAAATTAAGGAAAACTATGAATATTTGGCTTTTGGCTGGGGCGACAAAGAGTTCTACCTGAATACACCAACCTGGGACGATTTAAAAATATCTACGGCACTTAAAGCAGCATTTCTTCCAACAAAAACAATCATTCAGGTTAACGGTTACTCTTATAAGCCTAAGGAAAGTGAAACAGTTATTAAATTAAAACTTAATGAAGATCAGTTTCAAAAAATTAGCTATTTTGTAGCAGAATCATTTAAACAAAGTGATAAAAATCAAATAATAAAAATAAATCCAAATAATAAATACGGCTTCAAAGAAAAGTTTTATTTGGCAAAAGGAACATATAGTTTATTAAAGACTTGTAACAATTGGACAAACAAAGGATTAAAACAGGCAGGAATAAAAAATGCATTTTGGGCGCCTTTTGATAAATCAGTAATGTACCATTTAAATGAATATTGAATAATTATATGGTAGACAGGCAATGCTTCAGGGCAATACTTAAAGAAAAAGGTAAAAAAGAGCAATATAACAATTTAGCAATTTAACCATTTATAATATATGACAAAAGAAGAATTTAAAAATAACAGAAAACTTAAAATTAAAGTAATTACACTCAGTGACCGTGCAAGCAGGGGAGAATATGCTGATTTAAGTGGCCCTGAAATAGTTCAATTTTTGGATACTTACTTTAAAGAAAAGGAATGGGAATTTTCTATTGATTCTTTAATTATTCCTGATGATGCATCATTATTGGGAAAGAATTTGCTTGAAGCGAAAGAAAATAATACCGATATAATTATTACAACCGGTGGAACGGGAATTGGCCCAAGGGATTTTACACCTGAAGTAATGAAAAAGGTGTTGGATAAGGAAATTCCGGGAATTATGGAAAATATCAGGTTGAAGTTCGGTCAAAAAGTACCCAATGCTTTGCTGAGCCGAGGCGTAGCCGGAGTTATGGGCGAAAGTCAGGTATATAGTTTGCCCGGAAGTGTAAAAGCTGTTCGCGAGTATATGGGTGAAATACTAAAAACACTGGAACACCTTATATTTATGCTTCATGGGATTGATGCGCATTAAATCCAAATTAAGCAATACGACTGAAATAAGAAGTGCGTTACTTGGATTAATCCCGATTTAGAAATTGTTGGTTTTCATTGATTTACTGAGATGAAAGCCATACAAGTTCTTAATCGCTTGGACAAGAAGCACAAATAGCTAAAAGTTTATTATATTTGTAGATAATACTTAATTTGTATTGAAATGTTAACAATAAACAAAAATAAAGTTGCAGAGTGGATGTTGCTTTCATATCTCTCAGAGCAGAAATATTTTCAGGATAAGTTAATGTTTTTTAAGAAAAAATATGATACCGTTTTTGAAAAATTTGAGAAGGAAATTAATGACAGTTCTACAGAGGATTTTGAGAAGTGGGACGATTATATTGAATGGAAAGCATACAATAATTTTTATCATGAAGTAACAAAAACAATTGAGAATGTCAGACTTGGAAATTTTAAAGTGGCTTGAAAAGAGCCCACTTGTTAAAAGTTTTGATGTGTTGGAATTCAAACAAAAGCTTTCAAGCGTTTTCTTAAAACTTAAAGTTGTTTTTGTTGATAATTCTGTTTTGTTTACAAAAGAATATTTTGATGCCCAAAGTAGAAATTATTCATATCATTGGCAAGATAACAATAAGAAACTTATAATGAGATGGGACAATGCGCCACATCATAAAAATATAAGTACTTTCCCACATCATGTACATATAAAAGAAGACCAAAGTATTCATGATAGCAATGTCATTGCACTTATTGAAGTATTTAAGTATATTGAAACTCAATTGAAGCAGTAGCCTTTTACAAAATGTTATCATCCCACAAAATTATTCACATTGATATGGATGCATTCTTTGCATCTGTTGAGCAAAGGGATAACACAGAATTACAAGGAAAACCAATTGTTGTAGGAGGGCTTGGGAATAGGGGTGTGGTTGCTGCTGCAAGTTATGAGGCTCGTAAATACGGAGTTTATTCTGCCATGCCGGCAAAAACTGCCCGAAAGAAATGCCCTTTCTTAATTTTTGTAAAACCACGTTTTGAACAATATAAAAAAGTGTCAAACCAAATTAGGCAAATATTCCTGGAATATACCGATTTGGTTGAACCTCTTTCTTTAGATGAAGCCTACCTTGATGTAACCACACATAAAAAAGGAAAACCATCTGCCACGCTTATTGCTAAAGAAATAAAACAACGTATTAAAGAAGAAACCGGGCTAACTGCATCAGCAGGGATATCAATTAATAAATTTTTAGCCAAAATTGCCTCAGATTATAATAAACCTGACGGACTATTTTTAATTAAACCTGAAGATGCAGAATCTTTTGTCGAAGAACTTCCAATTGAAAAGTTTTTTGGAATAGGAAAGGTTACTGCTGGAAAAATGCACCGGATGGGGATTTCATTAGGCAAGGATTTAAAAAGGATTCCGGAATATGAGTTAATTAGAAAGTTTGGTAAACAAGGTAGTTATTATTACCATATTGCAAGGGCAATAGATGAGAGGCAAGTTAAGCCTAATAGGTTGCGTAAATCTGTTGGTGCGGAAAACACATTTGAATACGATATTGAAAACATCGATGAAATGAAACAGGAATTGTTATCCATAGCCCAAAAGTTAATGCAGCGAATAGAAAAATCAAAATCCTATGGGAAAACTTTAACTTTGAAGGTCAAATTTGCTGATTTTAAACAAATTACCAGGAGTAAAACTAATAAATGGGAAATTGATAAGTTTGAACAGCTATGGGAACAATGTCTTGAAATATTGGACACTATTGACTTTTTTGGCAAAAAAGTTCGCCTGCTAGGTATATCTGTTTCAAATTTTCAATCCGAAAGTATTGATGGTCAACCACTACAACTCACATTTGATTTTTAGCTACATAGTTAAAAAAACTTAAAAGAATATAATTATATTTTGTGCGTTTCTTATTAGTACTTAATTTAGTCCAATAATGAAAAATTAATTTTATTAAAATTAAAAAAATGAAAGCGAAAAATTATTTATCTAGTCCTGTTTCAGGTGTTTTGAGTAAATTTATTATTCTTGCTATCTCTGTTATTTTACTTGGGGCCTCGTCATGTAAATCGAAAAAGAAAATTGTTGATGTTGAGGAAGATGAAATTGAAGTAGTAAATCCGGATATTATGAAGAGCAAAATTGCTTTGAAAAATATATTGGATGATGATGGTACTATGTCAATTGAGGAAATGGAGAAGGTTTTGAATGATGTGAAAAAACTAAATCTAGATGATGAAGAGTTAAACGGACTTATTGCCAAAGTTGAGGCTAAAATTGCCAGGGAAAAAGAAGACCTGGAAAGGAAAAAGGAAGCTGCAAAACCTGAAAATATGCTCAGGAGTTACTTTAGTAAAATTGCCAATGCATCAAGTGAATTACAAGCAGATAAGCATATTGAAGATGCGCTGAAGATGTTTACTTCTGATAAGTCAACTGTACTAATTATTATTGCCCAGGATGCACATATAAAGGATTATGATAAACCAACTAATATTAACAAATACCTTAATTACTTGAAAGACACTAAAAATAATTCAAATAGTGTAGAGGAAATTAAGTGGGATGCAAATCAAAAAATCAAAACATTAATATTAAAGAAAAATTAGTACTATAAGACTTGGTAGGTTTGGCTAATTAACTGCGTAGGATTTTAATAATTAATTTGTTGTTTATTAATAAAACCTGCAAAGTCTGTTAGCAGATATATCATAAGGAGAAAAAATGACATTCTGTTCCATGAATCAGAAAAGCAGTCTCTTCTTTGGATGTGTATTTTTCAATAGAAGTATTATATTAAGTTTATAAAAAAAAAGATGAAACAAATCCCGATTTTTTCGGGACTGTTCCATCTGATCATTAAAAAAAGTAAAAAATAAACACATGAAAACGATAAAAACATTATTGATTCTTGCTGTATTTGTATTCAGCTCAAATATAAATGCCCAGGATGATCTAAGTCCTGAACGAAAAGCAGCAGTGGATTCATTAGCTCTTGAAAAAGTGCGTGATTTGAGTAAATATATCAGTATCATTGGTGATAAGGATACACCCTGGTCAGAGGCAAATAGGGTTATTGAACGTACTCTTGAACTATTTATGGAAGGTAGTGAAATGGGAGTGTCCTCATTGTATAGAAAGAAAGTTAATTATTATCCTATTAAGGCGTATCTTGAAAGGTTAATGCGTCTTAATTATCAGAAAGTGAATATTACCTGGTTTAATATACAATATGTAAGTGATTTGGTAAAGCAACCTGATGGGAGATATGTTGGTGTAATTACTATTTATCAAAAATTTGAGGGTATAACAAAAGAAGGTTTAAAGTATGTTGATACTACTAAAAAGGACATAACTGTTTATGTTGAACGTAAACAAACCCAGATAGATGGTATACCTATTGGTTTCTGGGATGTTCTACTTGGTGATATTCGTGTAAAAGAAACTACAAAATAATTTATAGGTTCAAGTTTCAATCCTACTTGAAACTTGAAACTTGTTTCTTTTCTTATTTATTCTTGACATTTTTTTATTCTACTCAATCATGTATAAAACAATTTTAATAGTTCTACTCTTGGTTCTTGTTCCAATATTTCAGCTAAAAGCCCAAAAGTATGTTGAAGATGAAGATATCTCAATGCTTTATGCTTCTACAAAACAGGTAAATCAGTTTATCAGGAGATTTAATGGTGAAGAAGATCTGTATGGGAAACGTCTTTATCCTAAAGATAGGAAATACCGAAGTGTAAAACTTAGAAAAAAATATTTGAATGACCTTTTTGATCATCAGAACCATTCTATAAATAGCAGTCTGAAGAACGAATTTGTTAAAGAAGTTACTGATGTGCAAAATCCAGGCTATTATGATTTTTATGGTGATAAATGGTTTGCTGAAGTGAATGCTAAATTTCTTTATAACGGTAAAGAGGAAAATGTTGTTCTGTATTTTCGTATTGAAAAAGAAACAGGCGGCTATAAATGGTCAATGATAAATGCGTATTGGCATGGATTCGATAAATTATTCTATCAAAATCCACCACCGGCATATAAATTTATTCATCCAATGAGTCACGAACTGGAATTTATGAATCTGCGGAAAGCATTTAGGCATTATAAACAAATGGAGTATTATACTGAAAAAACCTTTACTCCGGATTACCTGACTTTATTTTTATATGAACTTAAAAAGGGTAAATTTAAATTTCAATCAGTATTAGATGTCAAATTCCATGTATTTCAAATAAAAAACTGGTATTTTGAGATGAAAAATTTTAATCGGAAAGGTGATAACTCAGGTTGGTTAATATCAAATCTGGTGAAAGTTCCTGAAAAAGAAAAAAAATCATTAATAAAACTGATTAATCATGATAAATAACCCACATTGTGGGTTATTTATAAAAATAAACTTATAATAAGTATTAAAAATATCATATTTTAATAAATTGACAAGTATGATTATTTTTTAATACAGTTCCATTCGACCATTAAAAACAATAAAAAGTTATACCTATGAAAACTTTAAATTTGATTATTGTTGCATTATTATTACTTCCCAGCCTTTTATTTTCCCAGCAAAAAGATGAGGCGCAGATTGATAGTGTAGACAAGTATGAGGTTCAGGCTGAGCAAATTGTGCGTTTTTTACAGGGAACATTAAATGCTTTGGGTAGCAGCTATACTCCGGTAAAGGAAAAGCAAATTATGATTAACCAAAGCTTTAACAAAATATTTATTGATGACAAAGTACAAATTGAAGATGATTTAGATGAAAATCGCGATATGGTTACCTATAAAGGGGTTCAGGCTTATTTGCAAGATGTGGATTTTTTCTTTAAGGATGTAAGTTTTAATTATGAAATTAAAGGGGTAGAAAAATTTAATAATGCAGAAAATGAACCGGTTTATAAAGTTACGGCAATAAGTAATATTAAAGGAACTACTATTAGTAATGAGAGAATTGATGTTTTTAAAGACCGGTTTTTTGAGATTAACCTGAATGAAGATGAGCAAACATTGAAAATTGCCAGTATTTATACAACAAAGTTAAATGTTGAAGAAGAGTTAAATAGTTGGTGGAATGATTTAAGCCCTGTATGGAAAACTGTGTTTTTAGAAAAAAATAAATTGAAAGAACCTCTAAATTTTGCTCAGTTAAAAGGCGTGTTAAAAATTACGGAATTGGATTTATCTGGTAAAGAAATTAATAGTATAGCACCTCTGAATCGTTTAAGTCAGTTGCAAAAACTTGATATTAGTAATACCAATATTTCTGACCTCTACCCATTGCGCAACCTGAATAAAATGGAAGTTTTGAAATGCCAGTCTACAAATGTGAATACGATTGATGCACTTCAGTATATGTCAAAGCTCAGGAATTTGAATATTGATTATACGAAGGTCTCGGATATTCAAAGTCTTGAAAATATGGATAGCCTGAAAAGCTTTTCATTTCAGTATACTAAGATTACAGATCTTGAACCAATTGCCTACCTTGAGAATATTGAAAATTTACGACTTTCAGGAAATAAGGTTGCCAGTTTAACTGATTTGTCAGAATATGAGAAAGTTAAGGTGCTTCAGATTGATAATACAAAACTTAGTTCTTTAAAAGGCATTGAAAAAATGAAATCACTTGAAAGAATAAGCTTTTCAAGCACGGCGGTTACTGACTTGTCTATTTTGAAAAAAATAAAGAGCCTGAAAGTTGTTCATTTTGACAGCACCAAAGTGGCAAGCCTGGAAAGTATTGAAGGACTAGAGCTAAATACTGTTTATTGTGATAATTCGGGTATCACAAAAAAAATGGCCAATGATTATATGCAAAAGAACAAGGGATGCCTAGTAATATATAATTCGGGTGTTTTGATGCAGTGGTGGAATAAAATGCCCAAAGGATGGAAAAATGTATTTGTAAAAATCATGGAAGTAGAAAATCCTGACAAATTGGCTTTGCATCGTCTTGGTTTAATCACTGAACTAGATATTTCGGGAAATGATGAAATTATCTCACTTACGCCAATCAATAATTTAATACATTTAAAAAAAATAAATATTGCTAAAACAAAAATCAATAATATTGGTACTTTATCTGAGCTAATTGAGTTGACCGAAATTAATTGTAGTTATACAGGTGTAACGGACCTAATACCATTATCAAAGCTTTCGAACCTGGAAAAACTGGATTTTTCAGGAACGGCAATACGCCAAATGGCATTAACAGGCTGCAATAAATTGGAAATAATAAAAGCCGATAGTACAGACATAAAAGGTTTGATTTCTGTTGCAAATTTGAAACATTTGAAAATTATTTATGCTGATTATACAAAATTAGATAAAGCTGCTGTTGAATTGTTTAAGATAAGGAAGCCAGAAACACTGGTGATCTATCAAACAGAGGAGCTTAAAAAATGGTGGAATTTGTTGGATGATAACTGGAAAAAAATATTTAAAGAGGAAGTTGTTTTTAATAAAAAGCCAAGTCGGGAACAATTAGGACAAATAACGGCTATTAAGGTTCTTGATTTGAAAAATAATTCAGGTATTTCAAGTTTAAAACCCCTCGAAAAATTGATTGATTTGGAAGAGATAAAGTTTTCTGATACCGATGTTATGGATTTAGTGGCAATTAAAAACTTGAAAAACCTTAAGGAATTAAATTGTGCCCGCAATCCGATACGAAACCTTGCACCATTATCTGCATTGACAAAGTTAGAAACACTTGATTGTTCAAATACTCAAATTGATAATTTGGAATATATACAGAATCTTACAAACATAAAAGTGCTGAAAGTTTCAGGAACTAAAATAAAGAATTTGAAATATCTGGAAAAAATGCATAAACTAAAGCATCTTGAATTCTCAAGTACATTTGTACGTTGGTTAAAGCCAATAATGGAGCTGAATAATATAAAAACCATTAAGTGTTACAATACTAAAATTATTAAAATATTTATGGATAAATATAAAGATGCCCACCCAAATGTAAATGTGATATTTTAAAACAAAACCCCTACTTTGTATATAAAAAGCAGGGGTTTCTTTTTAAAACTTCATTTTAGTTTATCTAAAGCACATTAGTCTTCGTATTCTGCTTCTGCACCAGGTGCATTTGTAGCTACCGACTTAATTCCATTTTCCATAGATGATTTGCTTGTATACATTTCACTTTTTCCAATGGTTTGACTGTTAGCTGCTGTTAATGCAAAATAGTGCTGGCCATCTTTAGCTTCTTTACGATCAAAACGCTCGTCAAGTTGTGAGTTTGTTTTGACTGAATCAATTCCATTATTGCAGCCTGATTTAGAAGCATAGCCCTGACTTGATAAAATAACCTGGCCGTTTTTTGCAGTTAGGTTGAAATAAAATTTTCCGTCTTTTCCGGTTTTTACAGCAAATTTAGGATGTCCCATAATATTCTTGTTTAAAAATTAAAATAAATAATTAACGAATATAATAAAATTTTTTTTTAAATGTGAGCAAAGCTGTAAAATTAAGAGAAAAACATCGGAATATTTAATAATGGTTTGGAGATTTTGGTAATAAATTAGCAATAAAAAAGCCCGATTCTTTTTTTTGAATCAGGCTTTTAAAAATTTTGGGTGGATGATGGGATTTGAACCCACGACCCTCGGAACCACAATCCGATGCTCTAACCAACTGAGCTACAACCACCATTTTGGGCTGCAAAGATAATGAATAAATTATTATTAAAACAAAAAAAAGTTAGCAATTATGTAAATAGTTGTAAGTGGTTGATTTTTAGTTGTAAATATTGTGTTTTGTAGAAAAATGCAAGGTAAAATTACGATCAGGTTTATAGAATTTATAATTTTTGAGATTAAATATAGGTAAATTAAAATGGCTTATTATGGCAATTCTCCAACATTTCCTATACAATATTTTATCTCTTTAAAAGCAAATGTTTTTAAATCACCATTTTTTGTTTTAACCATAAGTTTCCCATCTTGGTTAATACCTGTTATTTTCGCTTCTATGGTTGCACCTTCCGCAATATAATTGTGCACCTGGTTAAAGCGGAAAAGTCTATTAATATACTCGTTGTCAATCTCTTTGGTGTCACCCACTAGTAGTTTATTATACCAGGTATTTATTAATTCAATAAGACTACCTAAAAGTTCATTAATGTTATATTCTTTTTTTGTGAGCATGGTCAAGGAAACCGGATTAGGTATTTTATTACTAAATTTTTTTTGATTAATATTTATACCGATACCTATTATAGAACTGGATATTTCACTACCTTTTATTGTATTTTCGATAAGTACACCTGCTATTTTTTGATTGCCAATATAAATGTCATTAGGCCATTTAATTCTTACATTATCAGTGTATTGAGAAATACAATCAGCAATTGCCAGACTGATGGTTTTTGATAAAATAAACTGCTTGTTGGCTTTCAAAAAAGTTGGGTAAACAATAAAACTTAGTAATAAATTTTTACCTGCTTTACTTTCCCAACTGTTTTCCCTTTGCCCTCTTCCTGAAACCTGTTCATTTGCGAAAACAAGGAGCCCTTCTTTAGGCTTGTTGTCTAATGATTTAATTTTTAAATAATTATTTGTTGAATCAACTGATTCAAGGTAGATAATTTTATTTCCAATTTCTTTCATCCGGAATTATGATATTTAAGCAATTTATTAATTTTAACAATTTAACAATATGATTTTGAACTTAAAAATGATTAAATTTGCAGGCTAAATAATTTATATGACAAAAATAGATAAAACAGGTGAGAAATTAGTGGCAGTTATTGCCGAAGGGATGAAGGAAAAGAAAGCCAAACGAATTACGGTTTTGGATTTAAGGAGTTTGGAACAAGCTGTTTGTGATTATTTTGTGATTTGTAATGCAGAATCAACCACTCAAGTTAATTCAATTGCTGATTCTGTTGAGCATTTTTCTAAAAAAGAATTGAATGAAAAACCTCTACATATTGAGGGTGTAGAAAATGCTATATGGGTTTTGCTTGATTATGGGGATGTGGTTGTTCATGTTTTTCAGGATGAATCAAGAGCCTTTTATGATATTGAAGAATTTTGGGCAGACGCGGTAAGGATTGAACATGCCGAAGATGAAACCTCCATGATGAAATAATTATTAAATCGGTTATAGCTTGTATAGTTTGTTTCTGGTGTAGGTAATTTCGAATAATGATTGCTTTATTATGATAAGTTCTATCTGATAATTAAAAGTTATTAATTGATAGATATAATAGAAATAACTGTCATTTTTTCCGTTTTATAAAGATGATAAGCAAACAAACTGACAAATAAGCAAGGCTTATCCAATGGTATAAGAATTGATGTTTGCATCAGGTCACTATATACTATTAGTTCAAAGTTGGTCTAAAGGTTTAAAAATATCAAAATATTTAATTTTTCAGGTTTAAAAATTATATTTAAAAATTGAAATTTAAAGGAAGGCTGAGAAGGATAGTTAAAAAATAAGTATAGTTATACAAAATAATAGATTAAATGAGCGAAAACGAAAATAAAAATCAAAGCGAAAATAAAGATAAAAATCAGAGCGAAAATAAATTCAACAATAATTTACCAAAGTTTAATATTTATTGGATTTATGGATTAATTGCCGTCGCCTTTATTGGTCTTCAGTTTCTTAATTTTAGTGATGATTCTGAAAAGATTACCTGGCAACAGTTTGAAAAGGAGATGCTTAGAGCACATGATGTAGAAAAAGTAATAGTAGTTAATCATGAAAAGGCTGAGGTTTTTATTAAACCAGATATATTCTCTTCTGGAAAATATGATGAGCATCAAAAAAAAGGCTTAAGCTATACTGATTCCAATAGTCCACAGTTTTATTTTAATATTGGTTCAGTTGAATCATTTGAAAAACGAATGGAAAAGGCGCAAAAAGATTTTAAGGAATCTGATATTGTGCCGGTGAGCTTTGAAACCCGAAAAGATCACCTGAGTGATTTACTTAGCTGGTTAATGCCGATTGTCATATTAGTAGCTGTTTGGTTGTTTATTTTCAGGCGAATGGGTGGTGCTGGAGGACCGGGAGGTTCAAATATCTTTTCAATAGGTAAATCAAAGGCAAAGGTATTTGATAAAGAAGAGGCCCATATTAAAACTAATTTTAATGATGTTGCCGGACTTGCTGAGGCAAAAGTTGAGATAACAGAAATTGTGGATTTTTTGAAAAGTCCTGGAAAATATACAAAACTTGGGGGGAAAATTCCAAAAGGAGCACTGTTAGTTGGCCCACCCGGAACGGGAAAAACCCTGTTGGCAAAAGCTGTCGCTGGTGAAGCGGATGTGCCTTTCTTTTCAATGTCAGGTTCGGATTTTGTAGAGATGTTTGTTGGTGTAGGTGCATCAAGAGTAAGAGATTTATTTTCGCAAGCCAAGCAGAAGGCTCCCTGCATTGTTTTTATTGATGAAATAGATGCTATTGGTCGTGCTCGGGGTAGGAATCCTAATTTTGGTTCAAATGATGAACGGGAAAATACCTTGAACCAATTGTTAACTGAAATGGATGGTTTTGATACTAATACAGGTGTAATTATTTTGGCCGCAACCAACCGTGCTGATGTGCTGGATTCTGCATTACTGAGAGCGGGAAGGTTTGACAGACAAATTCACGTTGAATTACCAGATTTAAATGAAAGGGAAGAAATATTTAAAGTGCATTTAAGGCCAATTTCAGTGGATAAAGAATTTAAACCTTCTTTTCTTGCAAAACAAACACCAGGTTTTTCAGGTGCTGATATAGCAAATGTATGTAACGAAGCCGCACTTATTGCCGCCAGGAGAAGTAAAAAAGTTGTTGAAAAGCAGGATTTTCTGGATGCGATAGATCGCATTATAGGTGGTTTGGAAAAGAAAAACAAACTGATAACTGTAAATGAGAAAAAGACAATTGCTTATCATGAAGCAGGACATGCATCAATTAGCTGGTTACTTGAACATGCAAATCCATTGGTGAAAGTAACAATAGTGCCGCGTGGTCAAGCTTTAGGTGCAGCCTGGTATTTACCTAAAGAAAGGCAGATAACTACAACGCAACAAATCTTGGATGAAATGTGCTCGGCTCTTGGAGGAAGGGCATCAGAAGAAATTAATTTTAATAAAATTTCTACCGGTGCATTAAACGACCTTGAAAAAGTGACTAAACAGGCTTATGCAATGGTTTCTTATTTTGGCATGAGTGATAAAGTAGGACACATTAGTTTTTATGATTCGCAAGGTAGGAATGAATACTCTTTTAGCAAACCTTATAGTGAAAAAACGGCAGAACTTATTGATAAAGAGGTTAAAGAGCTTGTTGAAAAGCAGTATGAAAGAGCATTAGAAATCCTAAAGGAGAATAAGGAGGGTTTAACTAAACTGGCTGAAAGATTGCTTGAAAAAGAAGTTGTTTTTAGTGAGGATGTAGAAGAAATCTTTGGAAAAAGAAAGTTTAAAGAGGATGAAATGGTTAAACCCAATGTAATAAAAGAAAATAAAAACAATGGAGAAACTGAAGAAATTCCAAAAGTGGAAGATTCTGAAAAACAGGAAAATGAAAAAGATAAGGTAGAATAATAAAATCCCCAACTTGGATAATTCAGGTTAAGCCCTTAAATTAATTTTTAAGGGTTATTTTTTTGTTTATAGATTGTGCTACTTTTTTAATATTTTTGAGTAATTATTATCTTGCTAAAAAAAACATAGATCCATGAGCAAAAAATCAAAGTCAATAATTCTTCAACGTATTAAAAATGGCCTTTCAAAGGCAAAATTTAAAGACGGGTTTTCAGATAATTACACGAAAGAAGAAATATACCATGCATCTAACAAATCATTAATAGAAATTTTTGAACAGGAATTAACTAAAATAAACGGTCGGTTTCAGTATTGTTTAAATGAACAGGAAGTAGCGGAAAAAATAAAATTATTAAATAATGATAAAGGGCTGGAACCCGTTTTTTGTTCAGATAAAACCTTGGTTGATTTATTAAATAAGACTGGAATTAATTTTGTCTCAGAAATTGATCATGATAATCCAGTTAAAGCCGGGATTAGTGTGTGCGAATATCTGGTTGCTCGTTTTGGAAGTGTATTAGTCAGTTCGGCAATTCCAGGGGCACGCAGGGTCTTTTCTTTTCCGTATACGCATATTGTTATTGCTTATGAGGACCAATTAGTAATGGAAATTGAAGATGGACTAAAAGGTATCGCTGAAAAGTATAACAACAAGCTTCCTTCACAAATAACAAATATTGCGGGACCCTCAAGAACTGCTGATATAGAGAAAACATTAATATTAGGTGCACATGGTCCAAAAGAGTTAATTGTATTTATTATAAAATCCTAAAGTTGCACTTAAGAATATATTTTATTGTTGCTATACTTGAAAATTTGATTAATTTAGTCACAAAATTAATTACACCTTAAAATTGGGAGATAATGAAGAACTGGGTTAAGTTGGAAAGTTTTGGCAGGCTTCACCAGGCAGAACTGAGAAAGGATCTTTTAGAAATGAACGGAGTTCCTTCCGTTATTATTAATGAAAAGGACAGCCTTTTTCTTCTTGGTGAAATTGAGCTGTTTGTAAAAAAATTTGATGAAGCGAAAGCCAGAGAATTAATTGATGAATTTAGAGGTCTGACAAAAATAAATTCATTTGTTGGCGAAAAACAAATGGAACTTTTTCGTGAAATTCTTCTTCATAATAATATACATTCAGTTATCAAAAAAAAGGAAGAGGATAAATATGTTTTGGATAATTATGAAGTATATGTTAATAATGAAGATATAGAAGAAATTGTTGGTTTTATGCAAAATAAACTGCTTGATCAATGGGAAAAGTTGAGATCTTTCCATAGGGTTAGGCAAACTAAATACCATACAGATATCTTGGATGAAAACAAAATTGATAATTTTATTGTTAAAAGGAAAGATTCTGCATATCATCTCGAAAGTGTTGAGGTTTTCGTAAAAAAAGATAATATTGAGAAATCTACAGTCCTTTTAAATAAGTTAAATGGTTGGATTAGTGTCAGAAAATATAGTGAAAGACATTGGGCTGACATTGATGAAGATATTCTAAATGAGAACAATATTAAGGGCCTTATAGCTGAAACACCCGAGGGTTTTGAAATATTGGTAGAAGCTAGTAATGAAGAGGCAGCCATTGATATAATCAACATGCAAAAAGATTGGACTGTGCTTAAAACCTATAAGAGTATTGAAAATGCCAAGGTAGCAAAACGTGTATTAGCTAAAAATGAGATTAATTCTGTAATTGTGAATGAAAAGGACAGTTCTTTCCTAATTGGTGAGCTTGAATTATATGTGGAAATTGATAGGAAGCAAATTGCTGAAACAATTCTTAAGGATTTTTAAATTAAATGAAACGTCCATTAAAATGTTTTCATTATTTTCTCAATAATGACACGAAGCTATTTTATTGGTAAGTTGCACAAGATTAATAAGATAACTTAAGTATATTCTTCCGGAAAAAAAATCCTGAGAATCAGGATGGTTTCATCTAACAATTGGAAGTAACTTTAAATACACAAATGAAAAATAATTTTACTATAAGAGTCCTAACAGCAATTGTTTTTTCGGTATTATTAATTGGTGGAACTTTATGGCACCCTATATCATTTTTTGTAATTTTTCTTACGGTTGTTGTCTTGGGACTTCTGGAATTTTATAAATTGGTTAAGGTTGCCCATATTGAACCTCAATTTATTTTGGGTATATTGCTTGGAATAGTCATATATACGGGAAATTTTTTGTTTGCCAATTCATTGGTTGATTTTAAAATATTTCTTATTATCATACCTATTTTAACTGCCATTATGATTATTGAATTATACAGGGAAAAGGAAAACCCTTTCTCCAATATTGCTTTTACTATTTTTGGAGCTTCGTATATTTCTATTCCATTTGCAATATTAAGTTGGTTTGTATTTAACCAGGCATTTCCAAAACCCTATTACCCAATGATTTTAATAGGCTTCTTCTTTTTAATTTGGGCAAATGATTCAGGAGCTTATATTGTTGGTTCTTTAATCGGCAGAAATAAACTTTTTGAGCGGATATCGCCTAAAAAAACATGGGAAGGGTTTATTGGTGGAGGTGCTTTCTCCTTGTTGGCAGCCTGGATAATTTCTTTTTTTGTAAAAGAAATTAGTTTAATTGACTGGTTTATTGTTGCATTAATTACCTTTGTCTTTGGAACTTTTGGTGATTTGATTGAGTCTTTATTGAAAAGAATGGTGAAAGTTAAAGACTCGGGTCATATTTTGCCAGGCCATGGAGGTATTCTGGATCGTTTTGATAGCATCATAGTTGCAGCACCAATGGTTTTTATTTATTTAATGATTATATTAAAATAACTAATATCAAGATAATTGTCATGAAGATTCATAAAGAAGGGTATGCTACAATAACAGTAGTCTTTTTAGTTTTGTTCATTTTATCTTTAACCCTGTCTGTTTTCGCTGCCTGGGGTTTTGTTTTTAATGCTATTTTTGGATTAGCTTCGTTTATTTTCTGGATATTCATTATCGCTTTTTTCCGGTCCCCATTAAGAAAAGTGAATTCAGCAAAAGTAAAAGGAGATGTTTTGTCAGCTGCGGATGGTGAAGTGGTGGTAATTGAAGAAACAGTTGAAGAAGAGTACTTTAAAGATAAAAGGATTCAGATTTCTACTTTCATGTCACCCTTTAATGTTCACATTAATTGGTATCCGGTTTCGGGTGAGGTTCAATATAAGAAACACCACAAAGGTAAATACCTTGTTGCCTGGCACCCCAAATCATCTACATTAAATGAAAGAACAACAATTGTGGTGAAAACTGAAGAAGGATCAGAAATTTTAATACGACAGATTGCTGGTGCTGTAGCCCGTAGGATTGTAACTTATTCAAAAGAAAATGATAAAGCAGTTCAGGGAGAACAATTAGGCTTTATTAAATTTGGCTCAAGGGTAGATGTTTTTCTTCCTTTAGGAACAGAAATTAATGTAAAATTAAATCAGAAAGTGTCTGGTTTGCAAACTGTTTTAGCGAAAATCTAAAAAAAAACTATTGATCTCTGGTTGACTTAATTTTTATTTCTCACCTTTTTTTGTATTCAGCTAATAAAAAACAACTATTTTTGGGCTTTAATAACTGTGATTGTTAGTATAGGAGCATTATTGTCGGGCTCTGAAATTAAAGCAATATTTTAATGAGAAAATATGAGAATATGGAGCAACGGTTAAATCGCCAATATCTGTTAAGGCATAATCAAATTCTATATTAAAGTAGCTAACACCAATACCCACTGAAGGTTGAAGAATCAAAGTTTTTTTCTTGTTGATGTTTTCAATAAGCTGAAATCCATTAACACCACCCCTGATAAATACATTCTTTAAATATCTGAACTCAAAGCCCAAATGTGGTTCCAGGCTAACAGGGTCAAGTTTAATAACTGAATTATGTGCTCCGTCAAAATAAATATCAAGGTCAATTTCTACCAAAGCACTTAATTTATTATTTATACTAAAATTTCTAGCTGTACCCAATAATAACTTAGGTAAAGTTATTTCCATTGAGTTCTCAGGTAGCTCATTTCCTGTTTGAATAAAAGCTTGCTCTAAAAGTTTTGTATTAAATATCCATATGTTAAAAGTTGAACTGGCATCTCTTAGTAATGCACCGAATTTCCATCGTGTTTTTATGTATTGAGCACCCAGATCAAATCCAAATCCATAAGCTTTTGCAAAATCACCTTGTTGCCGATATATTAGTTTAAGCTTACCGCCAATGCTTAACCCTTTTATTCTTAGTTTTTTGCCAAAAGAAAACAAAAAAGCATAATCCGCTATTGAAAAATAGGTGATTCGGTCATAATTAACATTTCCATTAGCATCTATCAGGTTAAGTGTGTTTGGGATATTGTCTACGCCAAAACGAATTATTGATAAGCCCAAAGCAGTGCTGTCATTGATTTTAAATGCTGATCCTAAATAATCATATTGGGCAAGACCTGAAAAATAATTGGCATGCATTAATGATAATTCCATTTTTTTTGTAACTGATGGAAGTCCTGCAGGATTCCAATATCCGGAATTTACACCGCTAATGTTAGCAATTACAGAATTTCCCATGCTTAAACTCGAAGCATCTACTCCAATATTTAAAAATTCATTGCTATATACGCGCACTTGACCCTTAGCACTGTTAATGGCTATAGTTTGAAAAAAGATAAAGAATAATACTTTAATTGTTTTTTGCATAAAAGAAACTTACCAAAATATAATCAAAAAAAGAGATAATATTTAAAACTTACAATTTTATGGGGCGAAAAATTTAAAAAATACAATTTTAAAATGTTTCTTTGTGCCCCCACAAAGTATTAACGGCTGTTATATTAGTTTTAGTGAAGATAGGCAATTAACATAATATGTAAAAATAAATTTTGGCTTGAAACTTGCGAACAAAATTATAATCAAGTTTCAATCGTTTTAAGATTGGAAATGAATAATTATAATGTTAAAATAATTCTTAGCGTAAATGGCAAAAAATAATTTTCTATACCGGAATATACCTAATTTTTTTACTTTAATGAATTTATTATCCGGGGCAATTGCTATTGTCTTAACGTTCGAAGGTAGAGATAATTTGATATTAGCATCTTATTTTATTTATATCGCTGGTGTTTTCGATTTTTTTGACGGTTTTGCTGCACGCAATTTAAAAGTAACATCACTATTAGGAAAAGAACTTGATTCACTTGCTGATATGGTAAGTTTTGGTTTGGCACCATCGATGATTTTATATCAGTTATTAAAACAGAGCCAACAAATAAAGCAATTTTCATTTTCATTACCATCTGTTGAAATTTTAATTGTTCTTTCAGCATTTTTGATAGCTATTTTTTCCGCAATAAGACTTGCAAAATTTAATATTGATGAGAATCAGACTGAAACGTTTATGGGTTTGGCAACTCCGGCGTGTGCTATGCTAATTGCCGCCATACCATTAATTGCTGAGTTTAATCCAAATGATTTAATCTTATTCCCTGATTTATCAAAAAATACATTCTTCTTTTTTAGCGTTTTGGCCTTAGGAGTATATACTATCCGACCTATTGTTTTACTACCATTAATTGTTATACTTTCAATACTTTTAGTGGCAAAAATACCTATGTTTTCATTGAAATTTAAAAATTATAAATTCGAACACAATAAACTAAAATACATTTTCCTAATATTTTCTGTTATTTCTTTTGTTTCCTTGCAAATACTGGCAGTTCCAATAATCTTTTTAATTTATATTTCATTTTCAATATTTAATAATATTTTTAACAAAAATATTAAAGTTGAAACCAATGAGCCAGATGAGGAAGTAGAGATGCTATCTGTGGATTAGGGTTTTGAAGGAATGTAAATTGCTTGTTAAAAGGTTGACCACTTAACTGCCATTCTTAATCTTCAATATTATTTTTTGTTTACGGATTGATTCTTTATGCACAAGTTGTAGTAATTTACGCATAAAACTTTCATCTACTTTATGTTCCCTGGCAAGCTGTAATCTGCTGGATATAATTCTTTTCCACCTTTTTAACTGGAAAATGGTTACATTGTTTTCTGCTTTATAAGCCCCGATATCCTCAACAATTAACATTCGGCGGGCTAAAAGTTCAATGATTTGTTGGTCAATGGAGTCAATTTGATGACGAAACTGTTCTAAACTACTTGTAAATTCAGGGTTTTCATTTTCGGCCAGCCTGTATTTCATTTTTTCCAATAGAGTATTCAGTTCATTTGGTTTAAGTTGTTGTTTTGCATCGCTTAAGGCTTTGTCCGGATTTATATGGGTTTCTATCATTAAACCGTCTAAATTCAAATCAACTGCATCCTGGGCAATTTCAGCAATATAACTTGTTGTACCTGATATGTGGCTTGGGTCATTAATAACATCAAGGTTTGGAAAATGTAGTTTTAGATCAATTGGAATCTCCCATTTTGGAATATTTCTAAGTTTTGTTGGTTCAAAAGGAGAAAATCCGCGATGAATAGCGGCAATTTTGTTAATTCCGGCATCGTAAATCCGTTCAATAGCGCCTATCCATAAACTTAAATCAGGATTAATCGGATTTTTTATCATTACAGGGATATTGCACCCCTTTAGCGCATCTGCAAGTTCCTGAACTGAGAAAGGGTTGGCCGTCGTTCGGGCACCTATCCATATGATATCAATACTTCCCTGATTTTCTTTACAAGCTTTTACATGTTCAGGGGTCGCAACTTCTACAGCGGTTAAAAGGCGGGTTCTTTGTTTAACTTTAGCTAACCATTCAAGTCCTACTGCACCAACACCTTCAAATGAACCTGGTCGTGTTCTGGGTTTCCATATTCCCGCCCTGAATATTTTTACCTGTGGAATTTTTGAAATTTCAATCGCAGTTTGCAGAACTTGCTCTTCTGTTTCAGCACTGCATGGCCCGGCAATCATAACAGGTTTTTCATCCAGCTCTTTATACCACTTATTAATTGGGATGATATCTAAAATCTTATTCATTTATCTTTTATATTATGCTCAAAAATAGAAGTAAATTATTACCACAACAAATTTCATTTATCAAATAAATCATTTTTATCTTTGGTGAGTATCTTTATTTCCCATCTATAAATTTGTGAATTAGTGGCTTTTTTCAACAAACTATTAAACTTATACTTTATATGTTTTAATAAGTTCACCTTTACTATAGACCTGCAACTACCTCTTGCTTTTTAAAATCACAATTTGGTCAATATTTTTGTTGGTATTCAGTTTTTTTTCAGGAAAATAGTAATAAATACCGAGGGCACTTATAATCGCTAAAATGATAATACCTGTTTTTCGCATATTAAGCAAAGTTCATCTCTAAACAACGTTTTTTATCGTAATAGTCATCTGACGACCTTGTTAAATAGGTGGTAATTAATCATTAGCTTCACGGGTGTTTGATAACAGAGTCGTCTGATGACTTAATGACAAACACTATTTGCTTTTTTTTTTGATTTTATAGATTAGCCAAACAATCCCAAATAAAATATGTCCTATAACTATGCTTGCCACAATAATTAAAGTTAATTTCTCATCACTCATATGGTTTTGTTTAGGTGAATAAAAATAAGTGCTTTAGATAGTGAAATGTTTTATGGTTTTCAAATAATATTTCAATATAATAAGTTTTAAATACTTTACTATTCTTTTTTTGTGATATCTTTTTTAATAGGTTTTTCAAATTATTTCTTAAAGAGTAAAATATATCTCTGTAAAGTTCGAATATTAGACAATTTTACTACATTTGTTTGATTAATTACAAACATACATTACTTTAATTGTGAAATTATGGTCATTAATTTTAGCAAAATTACAACATCTATTCTGCTCGTATTAATTTTAATAAGTGTTTCATGTTTTCGATCTGAACCGGACAGAGCAATGGTAATAAGCAAGTTAAAGAACTCTGCCAAACTGGCAACGGTAGAATATATTGTTACTAAAGTAATTTCGGCAAAAGATCATAACTGGTTTGCAAAAGATGCATATTTTTTTGCTGAAACAGAAGCTACCATAAAAGCTGGTATTGACCTTGATAAACTTAAAGATGAAGATATTCAAATTGATGGTTCTAAAATAAATGTTTTGTTACCGCCAATTGAGATTTTAAATTTTTCATATCCTGCTGAGGGTTTCAGAGTAATTGAAAAATATTCTGATGAAGCTGCTATATTTAAATGGAATTCAATTAGTGTAGCCATTAAAGATGATTTGTACCGGCAGGGTGAGGCAGATATCAGGCAAAATATTGATGACTTGAGAATAATAAACACCGCTCAAAGAAATACAAGAGTGTTGCTAACTAAAATCTTAAACTTGTCGGGCTTTGAAGAAATATATATTGATTTTAAGGAACAGGAAAGCTTATCGGCTCCTGATGAAACATTAATAAAAGAATTAAAAGAATTCCTTGACAAGAAAAAAACATGACAAAACAATTGTTTTTGTTCCAAAAATAAAAAAATCAGGATAAGTTTTGTGTTTGAATTAGACCCTTTAAAGCAGTTGAAAAAAATCAAATAAAATAAGTAAAATTATGATCTTTTTGGCAATTTTTAATTTCATGAAAAAATATTGGTTCATATTTCTATTAATAATCGTATACATTTTAATTGCAGGATTAAATATACTGCCACGCAACCTGAATGTATTTAAAAAAAAGCGTTTGTTAATTAATGAAACTCCTGTTGTAGTTAAAGAAATTAGAGAAATTGGTGAGTTAACCACGTCAGAGTTTTACGGTGAAGTTTATGCTGATTTGAACGAAGTTTATAGTGAAATAATAGTTGAATATGGAGATTCTTTAAAATTTAATCCCACCGCATTTTACGAGAAGTATCCCGGATTAGAAAAATACAGGAAAGATGCCCGTAATTTTAGGGCTAAAGAAATATTTTTTGAAAAAGAATCTGAAAGGTATGAATTGTTTTTGACAGAGTATTATCAGAAACTGGATTATTACAGAGAGCAGAAGGTTGAATTAGGAAAAGAAATTAATGCTGCGAATTCAAATAGTGAAAAGAAAAAACTTGAAAAGCGACTAAGTGATTTGAAGGAGGAAATGATTGAGGAGAAGGTGTCTTTTGTTAGTAGGAAAGAAAAATTTAATGAGACAGAAGAAAAAATAAGGGAACAAAAAAATAGTTTTAGAGACGAAAGGAAAAGGAGAAATTTAGTATATATCGGACGTGGTTGGGTCAAAGCAGGAATAGACCTGAAGGGTTTAACTGAAGAAGATATATTTATTGATGATTCAGATTCTTTGTATATACATGTATTAATTCCGGAACCGGAAACTCTGGAAGTAGATATTAATCCCTGGTTTGTTTATACCGAGAAGAAAAAAATTAAAGGCTTTGAACTATTTATAGCCAAAACAGGTAGCTTGTTAAGTTCAGATAATTTTACTGACATGGAAATAAGTGCAGTAAAGCATAAATGTAAGGTGCGGCTTGAACAGGAGGCAATTGAAAAGGGATTGCTAAATAATGCCAAAAGTTCTGCATTAACCACCTTAGAAAACTTTTTCCATTTATTAGGTTTTGAAAAAGTGAAAATTAATTTTAAAACAGGGGATCACCAGGTAGTAAGTAAGTATTAATAATTGTATATTGAATATTTTGCTTTCGCCCTGCTGCTTATATAGATTAAAAATCTAACTGATTTTGATATAAAAAAGCCCTAAGGATAATTTGGATGAATAGAATATAGCTTGTAAGTTGCACTTTAAATAAAGACATCTAATAAGATTCCATAAGGTAAATAAATCTACTTTTCACTGTGCTCGGATGTTGTGTGGCATTTAAAATAGACTACATGAGAGCCAAAGACATTTTTGATGATATTTCGACTTGGGAAACCGTAAGAAAAGCGGAATTCTGTGAACATTTGCTTTATGACTTGACCATAATGAATAGAGCCATATGGGACGATCCCGACATGACTGACAAAGTAAAAATAGAGTGTCTTAAATGGTCAAACGAGTTTACACACCGACTTTGGAAAATACTTCGTGACCTAAAAATAGGACAAGACGAAAACACTGCTCAAGGTTTATTGAACGAAGTGCTTTTTGTCAGAGATCAAAGTGTACAGATGGGTAGACACCTAGGGGCAATATTAATAACGACTTATGAGAATTTAAGAAATGACCTTAACGGACAAAGGCATACTCGATAAATACAATGATGGGCAACGCTACTTCAAAGACATTGACCTTAACAATGGAGACTTGAGCGAGACAAACCTTCAAGGTATCTCGTTTGATAATTGCTTTTTGGCAGTTGACTTCAGGGGAGCAAATCTCAGAGGAGCGAAATTTACAAATAGCAACATAAAGACCTGCAACTTCAGAGGTGCTGACTTGACAGACGCTCACTTTGAAAATCTCTTGGTTGATAGTGCTGACTTTGAAGGAGCAAAAGCGGACAGGGCAACGTTCAAAGATGGCTACTACCACAGTGCGACACTTCAACAAGCGGACTTTGATGAATGGACAAAAAGGAAAAAATAAAACCGCCACACAACAAAAGCTGTACATCATGCTCATAATCAGGTGTATTGCAAGCTTTCAGTAGTTTAAAATCACCGTCAAATTCGATTTGACGTATTAAAATATTATATTTACCAAATCAAAAAATTTGACTACTTGCGATATTGAAAGTGCGTCTGATTAAGGCACACAGCTGCATCGCTAAGCGTTCATACAAATAAAAGTATTTTGAACATCTGAGCAGTCGTATTAGCTTTGTAATTACATTTTATACTTAAGCTAACAAACAAACCAATCCCGTAGAAAAATTGGAACAACCTGCTCTGCCAGAGAGGAAGGCTATATTGTGTCTTTTTACATTGTTTTACCTCTCGCAAAGCGTTGCCCCTTTAGTAAATTTGCTCTGTTGAAGCTGTGTAAAAGTGGTGCCTATGACGACCGGTGGGTTTTAATTATTCAATTATCAATAGACAATAATCATTAAATAGAGTCTTTAATAAACAATGCTTTTGAATTTTTAATCTGTTTGATTAGATTTGTACAATAATTTAGCCTTTATAAATTATTTAGGTTAGAGGTTACCTATAATTAAAGAAGATGATTATAAAAACATCCAGGTTTGTTATTAGCAATACAGAATTAAAAAAATGTCCGGCTCCAACAATTCCTGAATATGCATTTATTGGTCGTTCAAATGTTGGTAAGTCATCTTTAATAAATATGCTTGCAAAAAGGAAAAGTTTGGCAAAGATTTCCGGACAGCCAGGCAAAACCCGCTTAATTAATCATTTTCTTATTAATGAAGAATGGTATCTTGTTGACCTTCCCGGTTATGGATATGCAAAAATTTCAAAAACTCAGAGAGTTAAATGGAAAGGTTTTATCCAGGAATACCTTACCAAGCGTGAAAATCTTGTATGTACTTTTGTTTTGGTTGATATCAGGTTAAAACCTCAAAAAAATGACCTTGATTTTATGATGCAAATGGCATTAAAATCTTTGCCTTTTGTTATCATATTTACAAAGTCAGACAAAATATCAAAAGGGCAATTATCACAAAATATTCAGGTTTATGAAAATTCTATGTTAAAAGACTGGGAAGTTATGCCTTCATATTTTGTGAGTAGCGCCGTTAAACATAAAGGGCGGGATGAAATCCTGAGCTACATTGAACGACTTAACTTTTCACCCGTTGCTGAAAAAATAAAAGCAAGAATATATTAAAATTTTATTAATAATTAGAGTTATTATTTTATACTTTTGCGCAAAATTATTAACCTTTTAATTTTTATTTTACAAAATGGAGTCTCCCATTAAAATTTTTACCGGTTCAAATTCAAGATATTTAGCTGAGAAAATTGCAAAGAGTTACGGAATCCCTTTGGGTAAAACATCTGTGCTGAGATTTAGTGATGGTGAATTTCAACCAAGCTATGATGAAACAGTCAGGGGTAATTATGTTTTTATTATTCAATCAACATTTATGCCCACTGAAAATCTTTTTGAGTTGTTGCTAATGATTGATGCTGCTCACAGGGCATCTGCTTATAAGGTGATAGCTGTGATCCCATATTTTGGATTTGCACGGCAGGATCGAAAGGATAAACCTCGGGTTTCAATTGGGGCAAAAATGGTTGCTAATATACTTGGTGCTGCCGGTGTTGACCGTGTGATAACTATGGACCTTCATGCCGACCAGATACAGGGGTTTTTCGATATTCCTGTTGACCATCTTTATTCATCAGCTATTTTTGTGCCTCATATAAATAGCCTGAATCTTGATAACCTGGTTATTGCTTCACCTGATATGGGTGGGGCAAAAAGAGCTAACGCTTATGCAAAATTCTTGAAAACGAGTATGGTGGTAACCCATAAATCAAGAGAAAAAGCAAATGTTATTGGTGAGATGACAGTGATTGGTGATGTAAAAGATAAAAATGTTGTTATTTTGGACGACATGATCGATACGGCTGGTACAATTACCAAAGCTGCCGGTATAATGATGGATCGAGGTGCTATTAGCGTTCGTGCTATTGCCACACATGCTGTTCTTTCAGGCCCGGCTTACGAGCGAATAAATAATTCTGCCTTAAAAGAAGTTATTGTTACTGATTCAATCCCTTTAGGCCAGAAATGTGATAAGATAAAAGTACTAAGTGTTGCTGATATGTTTGCTGATGTAATTAAAAAGGTCTATAATTATCAGTCAATTAGTTCGAACTTTATTATTTAGAAAAATTTTGTAAGCTTTGTTTACATCGTTTTTTTTTACTAATTTTGCAGCCATTTTAAAATATTTATAACGTGTGATGGAAGTTATCCTAACTTAAGTAGCACATAAATTTAAGAATAATGAAGTCTATAGAAATTAAAGGCGAATTAAGAAAATCGACCGGTAAGAAGGAAAGTAAAAAATTAAGAAGCGAGGAAAAAATTCCTTGTGTTTTGTATGGTGGAAAGGAAAATGTGCATTTTGCGGTTTTAGAAAAAGAGCTAAAAAAGTTGGTTTTTACACCTAATGTGTATTTAGTTGATCTTGATCTTGATGGCAAAAAGCATAAAGCCATTATGAAAGATCTTCAATTTCATCCGGTAACGGATAGGGTCATCCATATTGATTTTCTCGAGATATTTGAGGATAAAGAAGTTGTAATAAGTATTCCTGTTGAATTACAGGGTCTTGCAGAAGGTGTGCAAGCTGGTGGTAAATTACAGGTGATTAACCGTAAATTAAAAGTTAAAGCTTTATTGAAAGATTTACCTGACACATTACAGATTAATGTTGAAAAAGTAGCGCTGGGGAAAAATGTGAAAGTAGGTGAACTAGCCTTTGATAATCTTGAATTATTAGATGCACCAAATTCTGTTATTGCCACTGTTAAGCTTACAAGGGCTGCTAAAGGTATGGCTGGAGAAGAGGAAGACGTAGAAGAAGGAGAAACTACTGAAGGAGAAACTACTGAAGGAGAAACTACTGAAAGCAAAGAATAGTTTTCAATTTCAAATTTATAATGATTATGAAGCACTTTTTGAAATTTATTCAAATTTTAAAAGGTGCTTTTTCTTATAACAAAAGTACTAAACGAGAGGTGAAATATTTAATTGTAGGACTTGGTAATATTGGTAGTGAATATGTTGAAACCAGGCATAATATTGGTTTTAAAGTACTCGATTTTATTGCAGATAAGAAAGATTTGAAATTTGAGCAAAAAAGATTGGCTTATATTGCTGAGTCTAGATTTAAAGGAAGAAAACTTATTTATTGTAAGCCCACAACGTATATGAATCTTAGTGGGAAAGCGATAAATTATTGGCTGCAAAAGGAAAAAGTACCTATTACTAACCTATTGATTGTTGTTGATGATTTAGCCCTTACGTTTGGAACGATAAGAATAAAGAAGAAAGGAAGTGATGCGGGTCATAATGGGTTAATTGATATTATTAAATCATTAGGACACCAAAATTTTAACCGAATGCGCTTTGGAATTGGTGATGAGTTTTCAAAAGGAAAACAAGTTGATTATGTATTAGGGAAATGGTCAGCTGACGAAAAAGAAAAACTGTCGGAAAGACTTGAGAAAATGTCTGAGGCGATAAAAAGTTTTGTTTCAATTGGTATTGACCGAACCATGAATATCTATAATGGTCAATAAACCATGACTAATATCTTGTGGTTTTTACAAGTTTTTTAGTTTAATTAGTGTATATAAGGAAACTACTCTTTTTTTCAAGTGGTTTTTAGAAATCGTCAAGAACAAGGCTTGTGAAACCTTGAAAATCAAGAAGTTTACTTTTGTAAATGACTGTTTTCAAGATGAACATAACGCAGTTATTGGCGTTTTCTAAGAGACACTAATTATCATTGTTTTATTGGAATAATGGATGAATGAAAAAACGGAAAACACGAAGCAAACTTTCCATACTTCCAATATTCCAACTTTCCATTACTGATTTCCAGTTTTATTTTATCTATAATATTTTATATTACAGCTTAAACTAATTTAATATATTTGTCTTATGAAAATTGTGGATTCAGTTCGCATTGATAAATTTCTCTGGGCTGTAAGGATATACAAAACGAGAAGTCAGGCATCAGATGCATGTAAAAAAGGTCGTGTTTTAATCAATGAGTATTCGGTAAAACCATCACGTGAGATTAAATTGAATGATGTTTTTGAAGTAAAGAAAAACCCTGTAATATATAAATACCAGGTTAAGGAACTATTAACAAATAGGGTAGGAGCTAAACTGGTAGAAAATTACATAGAAGATAAAACCTCAGAAGAAGAATTGTCAAAACTGGAAATAGACCTTAAAACACCTTATTTTAAACGGGACAAAGGTGCTGGCAGACCAACAAAAAAGGAACGTAGGGATATCGATAAGTTTGACTTTTGATATTGTGTCCTTTTTCTCAGCTTGTTAAACCATTTAATTATTGGTAGTTTTGCATAAATATTAAAATTTTCAATCTAATGATAGTTGCCAGACAGAAAAAACAAAATAATATTGCAGAATATGTTCTTTATATGTGGCAGGTTGAGGATCTTGTAAGGGCGTTTGCGTTTGACTTAGATAAGTTAGAACAGAATGTTTTTGGCTCATTTGCCGATACCGAAGAATTAAAATCTGAGATCAGGAACTGGTATGCTGATATAATTCAAATGATGCAGATGGAACAGATCAAAAATATCGGCCATTTACAAATAACAAAAAATGTGATTATTGATTTGAATGGCTTACACCAGGGTTTATTAAAGAACCCTGAAGAAAAGGAATACATTGCCATATATCAAAATGCCGCCCCAAATATCATTGAACTATCAAAAAAGTTAAATTCTGAAAATGAAAATGAGATTCAGATTATGTTTCATGGATTATATGGTTTACTGCTTATGCGAATGAAAAAGCGGGAAGTTACAGGTGAAACTACGGTAGCCATGTCAACATTCAGTGACTTACTTTCATTACTTGCAAAAAAATATCACGAAAGAGAAAAAAAAGAAAGAACTCAGTGGGATAGTTAAAGGCTTCGCACTTATTTTAAAAACTTGTTTTTTTTATCCTCTCTAAATTAACTTTTAGTGATTGGTAACTGGTCCTTAGTCATTAAAAAAACGGTATTACTACGAATTTTGTGGGTAATCAATTAAAAAATATATTGGTTATTGTTTATACGTTTATGTCCCTATATGCTTATACAGCTTAATATTGCAGGTTGTAAACAGATAAACAGATAAACAAATCAACAAATAACCATGGTGAATTTATCGTTGAAGTTACATTATTCATAAACACCCACTAAAATGGTAGTAGAACCAAAAAAACAAAGTATCCGTGTGCTATAGAGATATTGGTTGTTTAAGTTGTGTTACTTCTAATAACCAATGTCTAATTTACTAATGACTATATGTTGAATTGATGAAAGTGTTAAAAAAAACACATGCTGTTGATAGCACTTAAAACTATATGAAACATCCCCCGATATTCGGGGCAGGCTATGATAGTAATTTTAACACATACAGCTTGTCCCGATATTTCGGGAAGGATGATTATTAAGTGTAGTATGCTTTGAGTGTGTCGCTTGTAGAATGTGGATGTTCCATCTGGCCATTAAATAATTAAATATAAACAGATGAAATTATCAATTACCTCAATTTATCTGTAAGTAGTTTTATTTCAAAAGCAGGTGGTTTACTATTATAAATAATATTGTAAATTGCATCCGTAATGGGCATGTAAATGTTATATTGCTTATTTATCTGATGGATACAATTGACAGCATAATAGCCTTCAGCAACCATATTCATTTCCAACTGAGCCGTTTTTACTGAATAACCTTTACCTATCATCATACCAAAAGTACGGTTTCTACTGAATTTTGAGTATGCTGTTACCAGTAAATCCCCGAGGTAAGCAGAGTCTTTTATGTCACGACTAATGGGGTGTACCGTGTCAACAAAACGCTTAATCTCCTGAATGGCATTGGAGATCAATACTGCTTGAAAATTGTCACCGTACGAAAGACCATGGCAAATACCTGCAGCCATGGCAAATACATTCTTTAATACGGATGAATATTCTGTACCATAAATGTCATCTGAAATAGTCGTTTTTATATACCTTGTTTCCAGTTTATTGGCAATAAATTCTGCTTTAAGTAAATCCTGGGATGCAATGGTAAGATAAGATAACCTTTCCATAGCTACTTCTTCTGCATGGCAGGGGCCTGCAATGACAACAACTGAGCTTAACGGGACATTAAAATTGAAGTTAAAATATTCGCCAATTATATGGTTTTCATTGGGGACAATACCTTTAATGGCCGAAACGATCATTTTTTTGCTTAGGTCAACAGTTATTTCTGACATAGCATCTTTTATAAATGCAGATGGAATTACGAATATTAAGACATCTGAATCCTTTATGGCCTGATTTAAATCTGCATATAAGTTGATTTTATCCAATTCAATCTCAACACTGCTTAGGTACTTTGGGTTTCTTTGGGTTTCTTTTATTGAATTAATAACCTCTTTGTCACGAATATACCAGTTTATTTTATTTTCGGTTGAAATGTTTTCAAAAAGCATTTTAATGAGTGCAGTAGCCCAGCTACCACCACCTAAAACTGCTATTTTTTTTTCATTATCCATTTTTGTATAAAATGTTTTGTTAAACAGTAAAAGTAAAAAAATATGTAAAAATAAAAAAGGGCTTATGAAATTTTCATCAAGCCCTTTTTATAACTTATTGTTATATTATTATTTATAAGTTTGTCCAATTCTTTACTTCATCCAGGTCTGGATTTTTTAAGCCTAATTTATTTTTCTTGTTATAACCACATAAATCCTGATGTAATTTTCCTGCTTTGGCTTCGGATAAACTATCAACGGTTTTAAATCCTAAATTTTGGACAATGTTAGCCCATTCATTAGGTATGCCGGCCTCAATAAATTTCTCTTTGGAATCAACCTGATCTTTCTTTTCAGGTCTCATTTGTGGGAAAAACAATACATCTTGTATTGAACTTGAATTTGTCATTAACATTACTAAACGGTCTATTCCAATTCCCATTCCCGATGTTGGTGGCATACCATACTCCAATGCCCTTACAAAGTCATAATCAATAAACATTGCTTCATCATCACCTTTTTCTGAAAGTTTTAATTGATCCTGAAATCTTTCTAATTGATCAATAGGGTCGTTTAATTCTGTATAAGCATTGCAAAGCTCTTTCCCGTTGACCATTAACTCAAAACGCTCGGTCAACTCCGGGTCTTTTCTGTGCTTTTTGCAAAGTGGCGACATTTCAACAGGATAGTCCGTTATGAAAGTTGGCTGGATCATATGTCCTTCACATTTTTCACCAAAAATTTCATCAATTATCTTTCCTTTACCAAAAGTTTCATCAATTTCAATTTCCAATTCTTTACAGACATCTTTTAATTGACTTTCAGCCATGCCGGTAATATCAATGCCTGTGTGCTCTTTTATAGCATCAGTCATTGTGAGACGACGATATGGCGCTTTAAAATCAATTTCCTTATTGCCAACCATAACTTTTGTTTTACCATGTAATGCTAAAGCAACTCTTTCAAGCATTTCTTCGGTAAATTCCATCATCCAGTTGTAATCTTTGTAGGCAACATAAATTTCCATAACAGTAAACTCAGGGTTGTGGGTTCTGTCCATCCCTTCATTTCGGAAATCTTTTGAAAATTCATAAACCCCGTCAAATCCGCCAACTATTAATCTTTTTAAATAAAGCTCATTGGCAATACGTAAATATAGTGGTATATCCAATGCGTTATGATGAGTCGTAAACGGTCTTGCAGCTGCACCTCCCGGAATAGGTTGCAAAATAGGAGTTTCTACCTCCAGGTAGCCTTTCTCGTTAAACATTTCGCGCATTGTATTCATTAATTTTGTACGTTTAATAAATACATCTTTTACTTGCGGGTTTACGATTAAATCAAGGTATCTCTGTCTATATCTTTGTTCTGGATCAGAAAAAGCATCATAAACTTTACCGTCTTTTTCTTTAACAACAGGTAATGGCTTTATTGATTTGGACAATATTGTTAATTCCTGAACACGGATTGATGTCTCGCCCATCTGGGTAATAAAAACATCACCTTTTATACCAATAATATCACCAATATCAAGTAATTTTTTAAAAACAGTATTGTATAATGTTTTGTCTTCATCAGGGCAAATAACATCCCTGTTAACATATGCTTGAATTTTTCCAAACGAATCCTGGATTTCAACAAATGACGCTTTACCCATAATTCTGCGACTGGTAATTCTGCCGGCAAGGCTGATATTTTTAAAGTTTTCTTTTTCAGCATCAAAATTTTCAAGAATTTCAGCGCTGTTTGCTGATATTTCGTATTTTGCAGCAGGATAAGGGTTTATCCCAAGTTTTTCAAGTTCTTTTAAGGAATTTCTTCTTATAATTTCCTGTTCGCTTAACTCCATAATATTGTGTCTAAAATTTGAATTTGCAAAGATAGATTATTAAAGAGAAATGACAAAAGGCAGTTTTATTTTTCACTATCTTTAATTATGATTTAGGTTCTTGTTTAGTGATTTATTTGGCCTTCAATTATAGAAGTCATAGTGAACTATTAAAATCAATGTGTGAAATTTACTATGACCTTAAAGCAAAGTTTTATACTTTTAACTTTTTAATATACCGGGTTAAAATTTTTGTCATAAAATATAACTGTTATGAGATATTTCGTATTTATTTCTCTGATTTTAATTTCAAATATGATATTCGGGCAAGTTCAGGATCAGCCAAATATTATCCTAGGGATAAAATTGTTCGATAAATCTTAACATATACGGGCATGATTATTATATGCAACTCGCAGAGCAGGTGGATGTTAAGTCTTGTGGGTGTTCCATACGATCATTGAAAATAATTAAAAATAAACGGATGAAACAAGTAGTATTTTTTCTTTTAGTATTTCTAATTTCCTGTTCTGTTAAACAGAACACAATTGAAGTTTTTGTTTCTCCATCGGGTAATGACAATAACCCAGGCACAATAGAATTGCCTTTTGCAACGGTCGAACGTGCCCGCGATGAGGTGCGAAAATTAAAACAGGAAGATAACTTATCGATAACAGTTTTTTTCAGGGAAGGGATTTATCGCTTTTTAAAACCATTGTTGCTTACTTACGATGATTCAGGTGAGAAGGGTGAAGAGATTAAATACTCTGCTTATGAAAACGAAAAAGTAGTTTTTTCCGGAAGCCAACAGCTTTCTCCTGAATGGGAAAAATACAACGAAAAAATATTTGTTGCCCCGGTAAAGATGGCGGTTGACCAAGGATTTTCCCCTCGTTCAATCTATGTCAACGGCAAAGCTTGTCCGCTGGCAAGGTATCCTGATTTAGTGCCGGGCAAAAGGCCTTTTGGTGGGGTGAAATCCGATTGCATCAGCCCCGAACGTGTTGCGAACTGGAAGATGCCGGAGAGTGCCTACGTACATGGTATGCAGCATGGAAAGTGGGGAAGTATCCATTATAAAATAACCGGTGTAACTGAAAAAGGATTTCCACATCTTGAACTGGTTTCTATCAATACTTCAACCATGTATAACAATGCTCAGTTGCACATCAACGACCGTTATGTAGAAAATGTATTTGAAGAACTGGATACCCCCGGCGAATGGTTTTGGGATAAGAATTCGGAGTT